>CAYPDO010000026.1:0-18858 GCA_964409495.1 uncultured Bordetella sp. | reverse complement strand
CGCAATGTTTCAAGGCGATGCCAATGCCATATCGCCTTCATGACAGTGCGGAGACTGCCATTGATGGTCCGCTTGGCCGAGGACCTCACCGTCTTCAAACTGTCACGCGAATCTACTTGCAGCGCCCCGCCGCCTGGTCTGCCGCAGAGCAGGGCCTGTCCTTGGGCTGCTTCGCTGGCTGCGAAGCGCCGGGTTCCGGACACCGACCCGCGCGGCGCTGCTCTTCGCTGCATTCATCGCCCTCGATCGGGCCAAGACCCAGCAAGTCCACCGTGAGCAGCGCGTTGCGCTGGCGCGCTTCAGCACCCGCGGCACCTGCTGCCGCATCCACCTGGCGCGAGTCGCTCGTCGCGGACGACGGCGCGGAAACACTCAGGGCCGGCGCGCTGACCACCGCCACGGCGCCGCCGACCGACGCAGCCTGGAGATTGTCGGCACCCTTGATGCTCGAACCCAGCACCACGGACGGCGCACGGATGAATGCATCCAGGGCCACGATCTCGCCGAACGCTGGGTACAGGCCGATGGTTCCCGATCGCCTGCCGTTGGCATCGTTCAGGATGCCCAGACCGCTGCCCGTTGTGGTGGCTGGCACCTCGAACACCACGCCATCGGCGGAGCGTCGTGCCGTCAGCGCGGGCGCAGCCACGGCGGTGTTCTGGCCGCGTCCCGAATCGATGTCGCCACTTGAAGACCAAAGGTTCATGTTGCCTTCGCCAACCACGAACACGCGCTGGTTGTTGACCTGGAAGTCATCGCGGGCTATCCCGGTGATGTCCCCGCCGCCCAAGGTGATGACACCGGTCACGGCGGTACTGGCACGCGAGGCCTCCTTCAGGCCGACGTTGATGGCGCCCCCCCCGTTGAACAGCGTGATGTCTCCACCGCGCCGCGTGATCACCGAGCTTTGGGTCATGTTGAGGTTTCCGCCGAGCGTCAGACTGGCCGCCGGCGCGGGCCAGTAGTCGGTGGCGGCAAAGTTGCCCATGCCTGCCAGTTCGAGTGCCTGAAAGCCCTGGTCGTAGAAGGCCATGCGCGCCGGCAGCGTCTTGAGGCCAAAGTTCGATGCGGCCGCTCCGGTGCTGGCCACCTCGCGGCTCACCACCTCGTCGCGCACACGCTCGAACAGCGCGCCGGAGTAGTTGTTCAGCGCTGCCTGGTAGCGGAGATAGCGCGGATCGTTGGGTTGGCTCAGCCCCAGCGCATCCAATGCACTCGCGGCACTGCCCTGATCGGCGGCCACAGCCTCGCGCCACAGCGCAGCGTAGCTCGCCAAGGAACTGGCACGTTGAGTCACGGCGGCCGATACATCCACGCTGTCGAAGCTCAGCGCTGACAGGTTTGACAGGTACTCGCTCAGTGCACTGCCCGTCAGCACCTCATTGCCTGGCAGCGTCAGCCCCCGTCCGCTGGCCAATGCCGCCTTGCCCGCCGCCAGGAGACTGTCCCGATAAGTGGTGAAGCGGCTTCGCAACTGCTCGGTCAATGCCGCCGCACTGGGCGCCATGCCGCCCAGGTAGGTCATCCCGAACTCGGTGTGCAGGGTCTGCTTGGCAAATTCGGCTTGCACGCTTGCCGGCAGTTCTGTGAACAGCTTGCGGGCGTCGTCGTAGCCGAGGTTTGATACGTTCAGGGCGCCCTCGACGAAGCGCTGCAGTGCGGCGCGATGGGACTGCCAGCGGCTGCTGCCGCCGCCATCCGCAGGCTGCAGGTAGGCGGCGTCGAACACGCCGACATTGACTGTGCCGGCCGTGGCCGCCGCCACCTTCAAGGACGCGCCACCCGCGGCGAGTGTTGCGTTGGTGGCATTCCCGGTGCTGGTCACCCCCAACGAGGCGCCGAGATCCACACCGCGACCGGCCGTCACCTGCAGCAAGCCTTCACCTGCCAGGGTGTAGCCCCCGCGATCGGTATGGAGGATGTTGCGACCCGCTTGCACGGTGGTGACATCCGACGCACGGTGATGCTGGCCCAGCAGGATGAGATTGCTGATGTCTTCGCCAGCGCTGATGTGTGCCGGCTTCGAGAGGTTCAAGCCGCCGTTGAGTCCAACAGTGAGCGAGCCACCGGTCGCCAGCCGTACGGGCTCGTGGTCGTTGGCACGGATGTCGCCATGCGTCTGTTCATCGGCCAGCACGCGCAATCCATTGGCATCAAACTGCTGCAGGGTGGCGATGGCGCCAATCGCATCGGTCAGCGGCCGGATCTGTTCAGTCTGAACCGGGTTGCCGAAACGCGGCAACGCATCCGCATCATCGGCAAGGCCCAGAACAGCATTCGAGCCCAGGCTCATGTCACCATCGGCGTAGGCCTGCAACTGCCCATGAGACGACGGCACCAGAATGGCCGACGCGCTGCTGGCAACCGAGAGCGTTCCTCCCAACGCTGCCAGGTGAAACGAAGGCGGCAGCAACTGGAACAGGCGGCTCGCATTGGCCGGCGAGGCCAGCTTGTAGGTGTTGGCGAAACCCGTGCCCAGGCCAGTCAAGCTCAGGTCGCCGCTCAAGCTGCTGGCCTTGAAGCTGCTGTCGGCCCCGTAGGTGAGATAGAAGCCAGACGTGTTGATCCGATCATCGGCCGTCGACACCGGCACGATCGTCGGATTGAACACGGCCCCAACGCTCAGATTCGACCGCGACGTGACGTCCCAGCTGCCGTCCATCAGGGCGAACGCATTGGCCCGGCCCGACCCGGGTGTGGAACTCAGCAGGCTGCCGCCGGCGCGTACCCGTCCAACACCACGGCCCAGCAGGAACTGGCCGTCGGAGATGTCACCGCCAGCGCTGACATCGATGTCGCCACCATTGCGAACGATGAGCTCTGCATCGGCAACTCGTGTGGAGTCCGCCCAAGCGGCCGTTGGCGCCATCACCCCGAGGTTGGTGATCCTGCCGCCTGCAGACACTCGCACATTGCCGCCACCGAACGACGCCGCGGTTTGCTGAAACTTGCCAAACTCGCTCCACCAGGCCAGTTGGCTGTCCGCGGAGTACTGGCTGACATCGAGCGGATCGATCAGGCCTGAGCGCCACAACCAGTTGTTGATGAGTTGGCCGGCGTTCGGTGCTGTGATGTTGCGCCGGGCGTCCAGACTCAGATTGCCGCCCCGCTCGGAGAACGTCGGCGGCACCGTCTGCTGCGCGAACAGGGTGCCCAGGACTTCAGCCTGATCGGTCGTCTTGCGTCCAGCCACGTACACCTGGCCGGGCGCATTGCCGCCGCTGCCGGCAAAGACGATGTCACGCCCCGCGGCCAAGGCGATCGAGCCAGCGCCGGTGCGCACCATCTTGCCGGCGGCGATGCTCAGGTTGCCCGTTTCGGTGCTGCCTGCAGACAGGTCGCGCGTGGACATCAGACTGGCGCCGCCCAGGTCAGCACCCGCCACCAGTCGCATCGACCAAGACCGCGCGTTGTCACCGAGCGCGCCGGCCGTGGTGGCCGTTGTAAAGCCGTCGCTCAGGCTGTTGTTGATCGCCAGGTTACCGGCTGCGCGCAAGGTGAGCATGCCCGCATCGTTGCCCGGACGCTCGTTGTGCAGGGCCCAGTCAGCGTTGATGCTGAGGTTCCCGCTGGCCTGCACCTCCACGCCTGCCCGAAGATGCACGCGTTCGCGCTCGTCATCGCTGACGCCCAGAGCGCCAAGCACGGATTCGGCGTTGGCCATGAATCCCGCACTGTCGTTGCGAACCGTGGTCTGACCCAGGGTTCCGGTGCGGTTGCTTGTCGGCCCTGCCAGGCTGCTGTTGCCATTGCCGATGGCCGTGATGTCCCGGGTGACGCTGCCCACCGTGACGGTGCGATAGGTCTTCACCGCTTCGATGTCCACCTCGGCAGCCCGCAGGGCCGAGGTGTTCAGTGCATCGACGTTCACCGACAGGCCATCGCTGGACCGTGCGGCACGCAGCACGATCCGGCCCGTCCCTGGTTCCACGCCCGTGGCATCCACGGTGGCGCCCGGCCCCAGGCGGAGCTGACCTTCCATGGCAGACAGCAGCACATCGCCACCATTGGCGCCTGCGCGGGTGGATCGCGCCAGCAATTGCGCGCCATCGGCCAGCGTCAAGCCTTGTTTGGCCTGCAACTGAAGTTCACCACCTTGCAGCGCGTCAGCGTTCAGCGTGACCGCACCCACGTTGATCGACCCCTGGTCGGCCGTCACCGCCAAGCGCTGCGCGGCGAGGCCGGCATCGATCGCCACCGTGCCGGCGCGCAGGCGAATGTCGACTTCGCGGTCGAAGCCCCCCTGTGTGGCCAGGCCGGCGAGCCGGCGCAACGAGTTGTCACCCTGGGCGTCCACGTCCAGCCTGCCGGTGTCGACCAGCAGACGGCCCCCCTGGTCGGTACCGTTGCTGCCCCGGACAGCCAGCAGGCTGCCCGTGGCGGCCGAGCCAAGATCCAGCGGCGTGGGGCTCAGGCGCAGTTCGCCCCCATTGCCCGTGGCCGACACCCGAACCGTGCCGGCCGAGCCCTGCTGGGCCGCGCTCACATCCACCTGGCCCAACAGGTCGACACGTCCCAGTCCGGCGCGCAGCGTGACCTGGCCAGCGTCGCCGAACACCTGCCACCCCTCCTGCGCCTGCACGGCGAACCCGGCGGTCCGGGTCAAGGAGCCTTGTTGCAGGGTCAGCGCAGCCGCATCGGCGCTGCTGCCGGCGGCGTCCAGCGTCAGGGTCCCGCTGGGCAGGTCGATGGTGCCGGCTTGCGTGATCGTGGTGCCTGCCAACCGAAGTTGCGCACCCTGTCCGACACGTTCGTTCAGGCTGCGCGCACGCGCCTCACGATCGATCGACAGGGCACCGGCCGTGGTGATCTCCTGCGTGGCGCCGCTACCGGCGGTCAGCCTGGCGGCGGACAGCAGCAGATCCCCCTGGCCGGTCAGCGCCCCCGCGCCATCGGCCACGATGTCGCCGCTGCTGTGCAGGCCGGCGCTGGCGAAGGCCAGTTGCTGGCGGCCACCGGCGATGGTCAGCCCACCGGTGCTGCCGTATCGCAGCGGCGGCAGGGCATCAATGCGCAGCGTCCCGGTGCCGGCATCCGTTGCAGCAGGCTGGATGGCTTCAGACAAGCCGGTGGCCACATTCAGCTTTGCCGCCGTGTTGCGCAGGCTGACGGACCGGGCGGCGAGATCGGTCGCAGCCGCTTCAATCACCTGTCCATCGGCGTTCACGCGGTCCACCCCGCGCAGCGTCGGCGCATCCAGCACCAGGCCGCTCAGCACCCGCGTCGCCGTGCCGGTCTCGCTCGAACGCGCGGCAAAGTCCTGCCGGCCTGCAAAGTCGATGCTGGAGAAACTGCGCAGTTGCAGCGAATCCACCGCCAACAGTGAATCGAGCAAGCTGCCGTTCAGCACGGTGCTGCCGGCCGTCGCCGAAGCCGCCCCATCGCCCACCACGATGTGGCGCGCACCGATGGCGAACTGCCGGGTCGACAGCGTCGCCGAGCCGTCCACCGTCAGTTGTCCGGTGGCATCGAGTTGCACCCCCGTGCCCTGCAAACGGCTGTTCTGCCCCACCGTCAGATTGCCGCCCTGCAGGACGACGTTGCTGCGCTGCAGGCTCAAACCCTCGTTGGCCGTCACCGCCAGCACGGCGCCATCGCCGCTGAAGCGCAATTCATGGGCACCCAGGCTGCCGGAGGTCCCGGCCACGATGCTCGACCCTGGCTGCACATTCACCTGCTCACTGGCAGACAGCAGCAACTCCTCGATCTGCACACCGGCCTGCAACGTGGTGGCCACGCTCACCTGTCGGGTGCCGGCGCTGTCCACTGCCGTGGCGCGCAGGCCGTTGCTGCCGGTGGCGGCCGCCGCCCGCAACCCGCCCAAAAGCACGCTGCCAGCCGCGCTGCCCTTGAGCGTGTCAACGGCCACGCCGAGCGCGCCAACGGGCGTGTCGTCAAGCTGGCTGACCAGCGCAATCTGCGGTGCGGCCACATCCAGCGTGCCACCCAGTGCTCCGGCAGGCGCATTCAGGTCGACCCCTGCGGCCAGCAGCGCGGTCTGTTCATCCCGTTGGCGAATCTGCACCGCGCCGCCATCGCGCGACACCGGCACCGGTGCCACGCCCAGACTGCTCACCCGGCTTTGCAGCAGATCGCTCAACAACGTGAGGCGGACCTCCGACTTGGCGTTGAACACCGCCGCAGGCTCCACCACGAAGCGTTGCCCGGGCTGGCCCACAGCCGAACTGCCGGCTTGGGTGATGAAGCCGGTGACCACGGTGCTGCCGTCGTCTTGTGGCAAGGCAGCGTTCAGCACCGAACTGCCCTGGTCGCTGGCCAGCTTGACGATGAAGGCGCCCTTGGCCTGGCTGCCGGCCAGCAACGCATAGCGTGCGGGCAACAGGGTGTAGCGGCCCGGCGCCAGGCCCGAGCCCGCCATCGTGATCTCGATCTGCGCCCCAGTCAGGCTGTCGGCCACGGTGCTGCTGTCCTCGCTGCGCGGCGCATAGGCCGACTGGTAGCCGGGCAGCACAGCATAGAGGCCAGCGGTGGACAGGTAGTCGGTGGTGCCGCCAACGCCCGGAAAGAACTCGGAGGCCTGCAGTTCACCACCACCTGCGGCCGACAAGGTCGCACCGGCTTGCGCAATCAGGTGCCCGGCGTCGATCGACACGCGCTTGTCGAGTGGCAATGCAGTCAACTCGCTGGACACGCCGCTGACCAGCCATTGCGACAGATTGACCGTGGTGCCGAAGGGTACGGTCAAGCCGGCGCCGGAGACGGAGGTCAGGCTGCCGGCCGCCAGCGTGAGCGTGTTGCTGGCCGTCAGGCTGATGGCGCCGAATGGCTGGACCAGCCGACCGGCCTGGACGATGTCGGTGGCGGCGATGCGCAGGTCGCCGAAGGCCGAAAGTGGCAAGGACGGCGCCGAGGTCGGCGACGTGCTCGTCACGGTGACCTGCGAGGTCTGGGTTTCACCCTCCCAAGTGCCCAACCCGTTCATGTCAAAGCGTGAGAGCGAGCTGGCGTACACCTGACCGGCCATCAGGTCCAGGTTGCCGGCGAATGACAGCGAACCCAGCAGCGACGTGCCGCTGCGCAGGCCGGCCAGGCGGATTTCGCTGAAGGCCGTCGCGTTGGCATGCAGCGCCGTGGTGGAGAAGCCCTTCAGGCCGAGATTGCCGACCAGATCGATCACATCGGCTTCGACTGTCAGGCGGGTGCCATGATCCGGGCTGAGGTCAGGGGTGGCGCCGGTGTCGGCCGGCAGCGCATTGCCGTTGCGGGTGTAGCTTGGGTTGCCCAGTCCCACCCGGCTGCCGCGCACCAGCACATTGGCGTCCGGCGCCCCCACCAGGGCCGGCGTGTCGAACTCAACGCCCAGTGGCATGTTCACGTCCACGGCACCTGAGAAGCTGATGCGGTCGCCCGCGCGCACCGTCAGCGACTCGAAGCCCGCCGTGGACAGCAGCGTCTTGCTGAGCTCGCCGCGACCGTTGCCCAATGCTGCGTTCAGATCATCGCCATAGCCCAGCGTGGTGTTCAGCCGAGCCAGCACGCCGGGTTCGGAGCCGATGCTCACCTCGCGCAGGTGGCTGCCGTTGTCGGGATAGGGGCGGTTGCTCAAGGTGAGCGTGGAGACACCGCCCGATCCCAGATCGACCTCCAGCCTGCCACCATCGGCCAGGGCCCTGCCGTCCGAACCCACGGGCGCCTGCGCCGAGATGACACCATCCAGCACAAAGCCTTCCGGCGTGCGCAGCGTCAGTCTGCCCGCTGGCTTGGCCACCAATGTCGGTGACGCCAGACCGGCCAGATCCAGCGGTGCCGCAAACCCACCCAGGTCCAGGTGTGATCCGGCCTCCGCAACCACATAGCCGCGGGCTGCATCCAGCGTGAGGCTGCCGCCCCCCAGCACCGAACCCACCCGCTGCACGGCGTCGGCCGAGCCGCCCCATTGCGTGGCGTACAAGGCGCTGGCCCGACGGTCGCGGATTTCGGCCGTGCCGGCCACCGACAGACTGGCGTCCTTGCCCAGCCAGATCGCCTGCTCGGCGACAAACCCGACCGGATCCTCGCCCAGGTTCTCTGCCGCGCTGGCACCGCGTTTGCCGGTTGTCCGCAGCGTGATCTCTCCGCCCGCGGCTTGCAGCACCGCCCGGCCGGCATCTGCCGGCCCGGTGGCGCCGACAACGATGTCGCGGCCCGCCTGCAGCAGCAGACTGCCCCCCGCTTCCAGCGTGATGCCTGCACCGCGCTCCACCACAACGCTGGCACCCGTCTGCTCGGCTGCAGCGCCCGGCGCAGCCGTCGCCAGCAGGCTCAGGCTCACCGGCTGGCGGTCCACCAGGGCCTCGTCCAGTACCACGGCCGCGGCCACACCACTGTGCATGTCACCGCTGGCCTGCTGCTGGGCCGTATGGGTCAGTTGCCAGTTGCGCAGCTGAGGGTTCAGCAGGGTGCCTGAGCGCAGCCGCACATCGCCCAGAGATTGAACCGTGATGTCCCCGAACCCGTAGGCCGAAAAGAACTCAGGTGCCAAGGTGAAGCCGGTGGAGCCGGTGCCGCCCATCGTCAACTGGGGCACGCCCAGCGTCAGCGCGCCACCGCTGGAAAAATCGAAGCCTGCCAGGCTGCCACCCAGGGCGAGGGTGCCGTCGGCCACACCGGTACCGGCCAGAAGCGACAGCTTGCCAGCACTGCCCAGCGTGGCCTTGCCGTCGGCGGCCACCCACGCACCACCCGACACATCGATGCGGCTGCCATTGCCCGCCACGATCGAACGGGCGGCCGACAGGCTGATGTCGCCCGCTCGGGTCTGCACTGCAGCGGGTACGCTGTCGTGGTCGGCCGCATCATTGGTCCAAAGGCCGGCCGTGCTCAGCACGGCACCCGCGCCCAGCACGATGTTGCCCAGGTTGGCGGCATCGCCATCGGTCACATTGCTCGTGCGCAGGCTGATCCGGCCTCCCGCGGCGCTGAAGCGGCCGGACAGCCCGATGGTGCGTGCGCTGATGTCCAGTGCGCCACCCGCGCCCAGGTTCAGGTCGCCCGCACTTGTCTGGATCACTTCGTCGGCGCGCAGCGTCAGCTTGCCCAGGCCCGAGGCCTGCAGCGCAGGCAACGACAGCGTGAAACCGGTCGGCAGATCACTCAGCGGTGCTTCAAGCGCATTGGCAAACAAGCTGCTGCCCGGCGCATCGCCACTGCTGTTGTCAAGGCGGATGAAACCGAGGGCCTGTTCCAGCCCGGTCAGACGCCCGAAACTGGCTGCGGCCGGCGTGGCGGCACCGCTGCTGCGCTGGTAGGTGCCCTGCACCACCGACGCATCGATGTCCGCACCGAAAAAGCCGGTGCGCCCCACCACCGACAGCAGGCCACCGCTCTTGCCCTCGTCGTAGGCCGGCACGGTGCGGCGCTGTGTCTGCGCCAGCAGCGCGTCGTACGAAAGATCCGGATTGGCCTGGTCGAAGCTGACGATGCGGCCATTGCGTGAAAGAAGGCTGGTGCGGATCTGTGCTTCGTCGTAATGCACCGATCCGCCCGACACGTCCAGGCTGCTGCCGACACCGACCACCACGGCGCCTTCACCTTCGATGCGCAAGGTGCCGCCGGTGGTGGACAACTCGCGCGCACTGCGACCGACGACGTTGGTGGCGCCTGTGACGTTGCCCACGGTGATGTTCGCCGCCTCGCGCAGATCGAACTGCACCGCGCCGCGGTACAAGGGGCCGCCGCGTTGCACAGGTGCGTCGGCCAGTTCAATGCGGAACAGTCGCGTATCGCCCTGGTTGCGCGAGCCATCGAGCGCGACGCCGCGCAATCCCGCCACGTCGATGCTGACGCCCGGATCCACGACGATGCGGCTGCCATCCGCCTGCGCGCTCGCACCGTTGCTGTTGAACAGTGCCGAGTTGGTGGCGTTGTCGGCCGCCAGCAGCAGCACCTGGCCTGATGGCGCATTGACCTTGGCATCGCCCTGCAGGTGGATGGCCTTGCCCTCCACCCGCAGCAGGGATGGGTTGAACACCTCTGCGGCCAGCTGCGTGGCTGTGTCGTCGGTCGCGGGTGCAATCTCGGTGTGGCTGCCGCCGCCCAGTGTCACCGTGCCCAGTTGCTCGGCCACGCGCACCTGGCTGCCCGCTTCGATCTTCAGGCCGCGTGCGGCAGCGCCCACCTGATCGAGTTGCACCGTGGACGCCTGACCTTGCAGCAGGATCACGCCATTGGCGCCCTTGACGGCCGTGGTGGCCCTGGCCACCCCGTTCTGGCGCACGGTGAGGCCCACCAGATTGACGGTGCCTGAATCGGCGCGCATCTCGTTGATGCGGTTCACCAGACCGGCCGTGCCGTCGGCTGTGCTGTCGGGCACGACCTGACCGTTGACCGTCTTGAAGCTGCCTTGTGCCGCGTTCTCCGCCACGCCCAGCGAGGTGTCGACTACCTGTGCGGTGGTGGTCTCGCCGGTCTCCGGGTTGACCTGTGTCCGGCTGGTGTAGATCGGATCGACCGCGACGATCAGCCCGCGCTGGGCCGGGTCGCTGGAACTCATCAGATAAACCTTGTCGCCGGCGGCCAGCACCGCCTGGCCCTTGGGCGTGTCGATGCGACCCTGGTTCACCACGCGCGGCGCGATCAACAGCACATCGCCCCCGGCCGCGGTGCGGATTTCGGCGCCGGCCTCCACGGTCACCGCACCGTCCAGCACGGTGGGCAGGTAGCCGTCACCCGCAGTGCTGAACACCGCGCTGCCGTCGCGCACATTGCGCAGTCCCTTCTCGAACACCGAGTCGGCAATGTTCAGCGAAGTCGCCACGAACTTGCCGGTATCCACCACGGCGCCACGGCCGAAGTACACGCCGTTGGCGTTGAGCAGGATCACCTCGCGATCGGCGGTGAGCGAACCCAGGATCACCGACGGATTGGCGCTCCAGATCTTGTTGAGCGCCGAGACATACTTGTTCGGATCCTTGTCTTGTGCAAAGTGCACCTTGTGGCCCGCACCAATGTCGAAGCTGTCCCAGTTCAGCACCACGCGCTCGACCGTGCCCTGGTTGAAAGTGGCCGACTTGCCGTCCGCCGACGTTGTCCAGCTCACCTTCGGCGCCAAGGCCGGATTGGCCACGAAGGCCTTGTCGTTGCGCCCACTCGCCTGTCCGTAGGGCACCGGCAGCGGATGGGCCGGCGCCGCCAGCTTCGACGCGAACACCACCGGTGCCCGACCGCTCTGGGCCAGCACAGCGCCGCTCGGCGCCAGCGATGCCAGCAGCACACCCACAGCCGCGGCCACGGCATGGGTGCTGCCGCCGGCCGGCTTGCCAGCGCCCGTGGTGTGCTCCGCCGTGGCCACGCGCATGTTGCGTCGGCGGTCGAAGATCAGGCGGTAGGCGCGTTTGTTCATGGTGCAGGGGTCCTGGATCTGCGGGTCGACGCTCGGTGGGCCCGGCAATGCGGCCGCGCGGGAGCGGTTCAGAAGGTTTGGCGAAGGCTCAGTTCCCAGCGGCTGTCGCGGCCGGCGCCAGCGCCGCTCACGGTGGCGAGCGCGCCGTTGGCCCCCACGCGCAAGGTGTCGTTCAGCACCCTGGCCCAGTCAAGCTGGGCCTGCAGGCCGATGCGACTGCTCAGGCGCAGGCCGATGCCGGCGCTGGCCATGTTGATGCCCCCGATCTCGCCGGCCAGCCGGTCGTGCTTCAACAACCGCGCCCGGTCATGGAAGAGGTGGCCGCGCAAGGTCCAGTCGTCCAGGCTGAGCCAATCTGGCGAGGCCAGCTCCAGCCTGATCGCCACCGCCATGTCGCCGGCCTGTTCGCCGTCATAGTAGCCACGCACCGAGTCCACGCCGCCGAGCGTGATCTGCTCGGCCGGCACCAGTGGCCCGGAAGCCAACTGGCCCTGCACACGCCCGAACACGCTCCACTGCCGACCCAGCGGCTGGCGATGCGACAGCGTCACCTGCGCCACCTGAAATCCTGGCTGCGCGCCAGCGCGCTTGCATGCAAACTGATCGACAGTCTTGCCCTGGCAATCCACATTGCGCCGATTCAGCGTGGCCAGGCCGAACGTCAGGCCGGCCTGCAGGGCGCTGAACTGGCCCGACGGATCATTGCCGCGCGTGAGGTCGTAGCTCAGCCCGAAAGACGGGTAGCGAAGCGGCGACGCAGGCACTTCGAAGCCGGCCACGTCTGCGTTGCGGTCCTTGAGATCGCGGTAGGTGGCCGACCAGGTCAGCGCATGTTGCAGATCGCCATGCGCGCGCAAGGCCTGGCGCCAGCGCAGGCCCAGCGTGTCGCCGCGCGTGATGGTGGCGCCCCCCAAGGCCGTGGGCGTGTTGCTGGCGCTGTGTGTCAAGGTCAAGGCCAGCAGATTGCCGGCGCCACCGAAGGGAGCGCTGTAGCTCAGCGACAGTACATTCGATTCATCGGGCTTGCGTGGCGACAGCAGCCAGTACAGGCCCAGTGCGTGGTGGCGCTGGAACAGGTTGTCATAGCTCAGGCTGGCCTCCAGCCGCCCGGCCGTGGTGTTCTGCGACTGCTTGCTGTTGAGTTCGACGAAGCTGCTCACCGGCAGCCGGTCTTTCACCTTCAGTTCCACATCCATGGTGCCGGGCTGGGCGCCGGCGGCAATCACCGGCGTGATCTCGCGCGCGCCCGACTGGGCCGACACCGCCCCCAGTTCGGCCTGCATGTCATTGAAGTTGGGCACGCTGCCCGGCGCCAGGCTGGGCAGCTGCTCAGCGATCGCGCTGGGCAGGAAATACTCGGCCCCCGTGACGCGCAGCTTGGCCACCGGCGCCTCCACCACACGCAGCAGGATCTCACCGCCCAGTTCGTCCACGCGTTGCGGTGGCAGCTCCACATTCACCGACAGATAGCCAGCATCCTGGTAGGCCTTCTGCAGCGCCTTGCGGGCGGCTTCGGCGTCCTGCACGGATCGGCCAGGGCCCAGGTAAGGCATCACTGCCGCCTCCAGCACTTGCGGCTGCAACACCGTGTTGCCGGCGATCACGAATTCAAGAATGTCAAAACGCAGCGGTGCCGCAGCATCGGTGGCCTTGGCGCCGGTCGGCGCAGGCGTCTGTGCATCGGCCGGGCCGGCCATCAGGCCGTGCCACACCAGCAGCAGGGCAGCCATGGCCGCGCCCTTGCGAAATTCGCTCACCTGGAATGACCTCTTGAAAAACGACTCAGTCCCCGACGGGGGGACTGAGTGGAAACAGGCACGTTCCCCGGCGTTGCGGAGAACGTGAAGAGCCCCGCACTGACCAGCGGCCCAGCGGCCGCCGGTATGGCAGAGCCCCTGCGCTGGATCAGCGCGCCGACGGGGTGTCGGTGCGGCCGTTGCGGTTGTACGGCGTCTGGTTGGCGCCGGTGCCGATGGTGGCCAGGCCCTTGAGCGCCGGGCCCGCCGACATTTCACCGATCAGCGCCGACATCAGGGCGTCGTTCTCGGCCGAGGGCTTGGTGTAGGTGTAGCTCTCGTAGTAGAAGTCGTACTCGCCCGAGATCATGGTGTTGCGGTTGGTGTTGCCAGCCGAGCCAGGCTTCGAGTTCTCACCCACCGGCGCGCCCTGCACACGCAGCCACTTCCAGGTGGTGGGCGTGCTCACATTGGCGGTGTTGCGGAACGTGGCCGAGTCATTCTCAGCCGACATCACACCAATGGCGTAGTTGACCGCGCCGCCCAGGATGGTGGCCTTGTTCAGCTCGTTGCGCACATCGCCGGTGCCCGGAGCCGCCAGCGTGCGCAGGTTGCCCACCTTGCGGTCACACAGGTTGATCTGGCCGGCGGCCACGAAGGCGGTGTCGACTTCGTTGTCGGTGGCCGCCGGGCCGCGCAGGTCACCCACGTTGCAGCCGCTGGTGGCCACGGTGGCCGACGGCGACGTGCGGTTGCTCGGGTCGGCAAAAACAGACAACGGGGTGGACATGTTGCCGATGCCCAGGAAGTAGTTCACCGCCGAGGCCTGGGTGCCCGAGGTGTCCACACGGCGGGCGTAGCGCAGTTCCAGGCCATTGGCCAGCTGCGGCGCCAGGAACTTGGCACCCTGTGTCTTGGCGGCCGAGGTGGTGCTGTTGCTCATGATCGAGGCCATCTGGCCCTTGCCGATGCTGGGCACGCAGGCCGGAATGTTGGTGTCGGTCACCACGCAGCTGGCCGGGATGAAGCCACTGGTCTTCTGCGCATCGAACATGGCGGTGTACAGCGCATCGCTGGCCGCCACGCCGAAGGCCTGGGCCGTGCCAATGGCGTTGGCAGTCAGGTTGGCCACCACGTCGTCCAGGCCAGGCACGGTGTTGCGCACGCTCTGCGCAAAGCCGCTGTACTCGATGTCGTTGAAGCCGCCGATGCCGTCGGGCGACGACTGCACCTGGCCACCGGCCACGCCGGCGTTGACCGCGCCGCCCACGGACACCGTGGTGCCCAGGCCCGGGTTCAGGTAGTTGTCCGAACCGCCCGCCGCCACCTGCAGCGAGGTGAAGGCGCCGCCGGCCACGTTCAGGCGGACTTCAGAGAAGTCGGTGCCGGCCAGCTTCACGAAGCTGTTGGCGGGCGCCGAGGCGTAGGTGCCGGCGGCGCCGCTGGTCAGGCCACCGGCGGTGGTGCAGACGTAGGTCGACACATTGCTGCCAGAGATCCACTCCTGCAGCGTGCCACCCGCCTGGGTGCACAGCGAGTTGATGGCGAATGCCACGTTGCCCTTGAGGGCCGAGGCGCCGGACAGGCGCACGATCTCGGCGGCGTCGGGGGCGGCAAAGGCGCTGGTACCGCCGGCCAGCATGGCCACGGCAAACATCATCTTGGAAAGCTTCATGTCAATCTCCAGGGTGTGCAAAGCCCGGCCACCGGCGGTGACCGGTGGCAAACGGGGGGGTCGGAAACGAAGAGAGGGGGGGGGGCGGACAGGACCGTCAGGCAAACCCATCCGCCCACAGGCCGGCAACCCGGCCCGCGATCAGGCGGCGCGACGACGGCGGGCGATGAAGCCCACGCCACCCAGGCCGGCCAGCAGCATGGCCAGCGTGCTGGCTTCCGGCACCGGCGCGGCCATGCCGGTCCAGGTCAGCGTGTCGGTGTTCATGTCGAACGAGAAGTGGCTGAAGTCGGCGGTCAGCGTGCCCGGGGCCGAGGGATTGCCCAGGCCATAGGTCACGATTTCGGCGGTATCGCCCACGCCGGCGCGCGGCACGTTGTCAATGAAGAACAGGCGCGAAGTAGCACCGTTCAGCGACACGGCGTTCCACTTCAGCGCGCTATTCCAGTTGCCGTTGTTGCCGAACTGACCGGCAGCGGTCCTGGCAAAGTAGGCCGTTTCGCCAGGCACCGAGAAGTTCGCGCCATTGTCGGCCGTGGCATGCGTGCCCGACGAAAGGTTGGCAGCCGCCAACATGTCGTTCACGTTCACCATGCTGGCGGTCGACTGGTTGGTCTGGCGGGTGGTACCGGTATCGGCCAGATTGCCGGTGGTGGGGTTGCCCGTGGTGATGAACTGCTGCAGGTTCGAATCACCCGCAATCACGGCCCAGCGCAGCTCGCCGGTCTGCACGGTGCTCTTGAACGCGGCATAGGCATCCGCGAACGCCACGTTGCCCACGGGCTGGGCGGCGGCGTTGCTGTTGCCGGTGACGGTGATGGCGTCGGTGTTGAAGTTCCAGGTGATCACCGTGCCGGCGGTGTTGACCGTCGAGCTCGGCAGGAAGCTGGTCAGGTTGTAGCCGAGGTCGGCCATGAACGAGCCGACGGCCGAACCGGTACGGTCATAGGCCACGAAGGCCAGCGAGCTGCCCGAGCCGTTGATGTTGTCCATCTGATCGAGGGCGGCGTTAGCGCTGCCGGCCACGGCCAGGAAGGCGCCAGCGAGAATGGCGTTGAGACGGAAGTTCATGCATTCACTCCTGAGAGGTTGTTGGGTTTCAGACAAAGCTAACAACGCTTTGAATCGTCCACGGGCGACTGTAGAAAGCCCGTGTGTCATGCCTAAGGGCTGACGCTTGGATCAAACTAGTCCATTCAGCCCATCGGCTGACAAGTGCAGACAAAGCTGATCGAGCATGACGCTGGCCGATGACACTGCATGACAGCCATCGCAGCGAAATGAGCCGAACGGCACATGCCCGTGCGCTTGTCATCCCATGCCTAGGGGGGCCTTATCGCCGGCCTGCACGCTGCTGGTCGGCGCCCGCCTTCAGCAGCAGACCCATGGCCTCGATCTGACCGGCGCCGGCGGCCACATCCAGCGCTGATTCACGCTGGCGGTTCAGCAGCTCAATGTCAACCTTCTGGCGCAGCAGCTCGTCCAGCACGGCCAGTCGACCGGCCGCGCTGGCCAGGTGCAAGGCGCCCTGGCCGCTGGCACCCCAGCGCGCCGGGTCGGCGCCAGCTTGTAGCAAGCGGCGCACCGTGGCCGGGTGGCCGGCAAAGGCCGCTGCGCCCAGCGCCGTGAAGCCATCCTCGCCGGTGCGGTCGATGTCGGCACCGCGACGGATGAGTTCGCCCACCAGCTCGTTCTGGCCGGCGCGCGCGGCCAGCACCAGCGCGTTTGCGCCCACGACATCCCGGGCATCGGGGTGGGCGCCGCCGGTTCTCAGCAAGGAAAGGGCCTCCTCCCAACGGCCGGCGCGGGCCGCCGCCAGCAGTGCAACATCGGGCGGGCGTTGGGGTGGTGGCCCGAGGCGATCCGCCGCGCGCAGCCGGCGCTCCCATTCAAGGGCATCGACCGGTGCGGTGCGCACTTGCGGTGCAGTCGCCCGTTGAAAGCCCGCCAAGGCGCGATCATCGTCCTGGGCAAAGGCATTGGCCAGCGGCAGAGCGCTCAGCGCCGCCGCGGCCAGCCCGGCCAAACAATGCCGCGGCGAGCACATCGCAGGCAGCGCTGCGCACGCCGGATCACGGCGCACGCTGGCGCCCCCCGTCTTGGGTGGCTTGCGGTTTCAAGGCCTGCTGGTCCAGCTTGTCCCGGTACCCCTGCAGCAGGTTCTCCAAGGCCACACGCCGAGTCTGGAAGAACGGCTCCTGGTGCGCCAGCACCTCGCTCATGTTCTTGTTGGCATAGCGCTGGAGCAGTTCAAGCCCCAGGTCATGCAAGACCTGGTTGTTGGCCATGCAGCTTTGCAGGCCCTGGGCCTGGGTGGCGTGGCGCGCGGTCAGGTCGCCCAGCGCAGCCTGGCTCTGGGCGAGTGCACGCTGCAGCGCGCCAAGATCGGCGCGCAACTTGTCAGCGGCAACACGGCTGGCCTCCAGTTCGGCTTGCAGGCCATCGGCCCGGCTCTGCTGCCCTTGACGCTCGGTCTGCAGCGCCTCGGCAGACTTCTGCGCCGCTTCCAGCGCCTTGGACTGGGCACCGACATTGCCGCGCAGGCGCCGAAGTTCGCCCTGGGCCGATTCAAGGGCGGCCTTGGCGGCAGCCTTGTCCGCCTCGGCGCGCCGCAACGCGTCAGCATCACTCTGCTGCTGCTGCTGCATCTGTTGCAGTTGGGCGCGCACGCGGCGCAGCTGTTCCTGCTCGCGGCTGGCGGCCTGCTGGGCTGCGGCCCCACCGGCCCACACCAATGCCGTCAGCAAGGCCAGCAGACCGAGAAGGGGCTTAGAAGCGCACATTCAGGTCAACCTGCAGACTGTCGGAGGCGTAACGGTCCTGGCTCTGGAACAGCACAGACGGCGCGGAAATCGTGCGTCCTGACAGGTAGCGAAGACCCAGGCTGGTGTCACGCGCCAGGCCATAGGTGGCACCGAGCATCACACCGCGCACGTTGGTGCCACCACCCGCTAGGTCACTGTCGACGAATGCGTCCGGCACTGCATCGCTGCCCAGCCAGCGGTAGCCCAGGCTCACCTGCCAGTCGCCGGTGTTGCGCACCTGCTGTGCGCCCACCGTGGCGCGCAGGCCCGCACCGAAGGCGCGCGCATCGTTGAACCAGAAACCGGTGCGCGCATAGGCCTCTTCCAGACTGAAGTCCTGGTTGCGCACCACCTCGGCCGACACACCGACGACATAAGGCGCGAAGTGCGAGAACTCGGCGGCAGCCGTGAGCACCAGCGGCTTGAAGCGCATGCCCATGCCCCAGCGGAACTTGTCGCGGCTCAGGCCCTTGGGCGGGTATTCCAGCGGGTTGTTGGTCAGGAACAGGCTGTTGCCGCGCTGGCGCAGGCCGGCCTCGTATTCATACTGCCCATAGCTACGACCCGCGCCGTCGACGTCGTAGTCAGGATCGATGCGGCCTTCGAAGCCCCTGTAGCTGTACTGGGCCATGGCCAGCTTGATGCGTGTGCGCTCGCTGGCCTCCCATTGCACGCCCAGTTGCCAGCCAGCCATGCTGCGGCTGCGGCGCGGCGGCGAAGACTCCCGCACTGGAAAGTAACCGACGGTGGCAAACGGCAACCATTCAGCATTGGGGCGCAGCCACGGCCATTTGAAGCTGCCGGACAAACCCTCGAAGTTCAGGTTGTCGCTCCACACCAGATCGGTGCTGAACCACGGATTGGCGATGCGCCCGGCCTGCAGGCTGGCCCAATCCGCCGGGTCGATCTTGACGAAAGCGCGATCAACCAGGAAGGCGTAGCGGTTGAAGTTCTGACCCAGGGTCTGGTTCGTCGAGACACGATCCGTGGCGCTGCCTGTGGCCAAGCGAATGCCGGCCGTCACCATGTCGTTGACCTTGACGTTCACGCCGAGCCGCGCACGCAGGCGCAGCCGATCACGATCGTCCAGCGTATTGGCGGTGGGCAGGCCGAGAGCGGTGGTGGCGGCCAAGTCAGGTGCACGGGTCATGCCCGAATCGGCGGCCATCGACATGAACAGCGGCGTCGGGTTGCCATGGTCCGGGCGGTCACCCTGCGCCCGCAGCCGCATGTCACCCTCGATGGCAATGCGGTCCGTCCACTCCGCCGTGGCGTTGGGCACGCCCCAGCGTTCCTGGCGGG
>CAYPDO010000025.1:12375-19293 GCA_964409495.1 uncultured Bordetella sp. | reverse complement strand
CACCAGCGTGGGCTCGCCGGCCGCGGTGATGCCGCAGCTGCGTGACGCCGGCATCCGCGTGCTGGCCGATGTGGCCAGCGTGCGCCATGCCGAGAAGGCGCTGGCGGTGGGGGTGGACGGCCTGGTGCTGCTGACCGCCGGGGCCGGCGGCAAGACCGGCTGGGCCAACCCCTTCGCCTTCGTGCGCGCGGTGCGCGCCTTCTATGACGGCCCCATCGTGCTGGCTGGCGGCCTGAGCGACGGCGCCTCGCTGTGGGCCGCGCGCAGCCTGGGCTGCACGCTGGGCTACATGGGCACGCGCTTCATCGCCACGCAGGAGAGCCTGGCCGTCCAGGCCTATCGCCAGATGGTGGTGGACGCCTCGATGGACGACATCGTGCTGACCCGCGCGCTCACCGGCATCCCGGCCAGCTGGCTGGGCCCGTCGCTGCAGGCCGCGGGGCTGGACCTGTCGCAGCTGCCCGAGCACCTGAGCCCCGAGCAGGCGCGCGAGCGCTTCGGCGCCGACGCCAGCGGCACGCAGCCCGCGCGCTGGGCCGACATCTGGAGCGCCGGCCATTCCTGCGCCGGCGTGAACGACGTGCCCACGGTGGCTGCGCTCGTGGCGCGCCTGCGCACTGAGTACACGCAGGCCCGTGACGCCACCGCGTGCCTGCTGCCCTGAACCCCTGAGACGGAGAACGAGCCGATGTCCCTGACCGAAACGCCCCAGCTGCTGCTGGGCCATTGCCAGGCCTGCGGGGCCTGGAACTACCCCGCCGAGAGCTGGGGCTGCCGCGTCTGCGGTGCGTCCCAGGCCTCGCTGCAGGCCAAGCCGCTGCCCGGGCCGGCCATCCTGCGCAACGCGGTCACCGTGCATGCCGAGCTGGCGCCCGGCCTGCCGGTGCCTTGCGTGGTGGGCGAGATCGAGCTGGCACCCGGCCTGGTCGAGGAGGCCCTGCTCGACGTGGCCGATGAGTCAGCCGCCGTGCTGGGCGCCGTGGTCGAGCCCCGCCACCTGGGCGAGGCCGGCGGCGCCAGCCCGTGGCGCTTTGCCCCGGCCCTGGGAGCACCCGCATGAACCCGCTGCTGCAACGCCAGCCGGTGTACGTGGTGGGCATCGGCCTGCACCGCTACCAGTTCCCGACCGAGACCTCGTATGTGCAGCTCGGGCTGACCGCCGTGCGCGAGGCCCTGGCCGATGCCGGCATCGCCTGGCCGCAGGTGCCGCTGGCCGTGGTGGGCAGCGCCGCCATCGGCATGGCCGCCGGCCGCGTGATGCTGCGCCACCTGGGCAGCACCGGCTTCGAGGTGATGCAGGTCGAGAACGCCTCGGCCTCGGGCAGCACGGCCTTTCGCACCGCCTGCCTGCAGGTGGCCGCCGGCGAGCACGACGTGGCCCTGGCGATGGGCGTGGACAAGTTCGGCGATGGCCGCCGCGCGTCGGGCAAGGACGGCCTGCCGCCGCTGTCGCCCACGGCCAACATCCCGCTGGTGAAGTTCGCGCTGCTGGCGCGCAAGCTGATGCAGGACCACGGCCTGACCGCCACCGACCTGGCACGTGTGGCCGTCAAGAACCACGGCAATGCGGCGCTGAACCCGTTTGCGCAGTTTCGCAAGCCGCGCACGCTGGAGCAGGTGCTGGGCTCGCCGCGCATTGCGGGTGCCCTCACCGGCATGATGTGCACGCCGCGTGGCGAGGGTGCGGCCGCGGTCATCGTGGCCAGTGAGGCGGGCCTGGACCGCCTGCGCCTGGACCGGCGGCGCGCGGTGCGCGTGCTGTCGTCGGTGTCGTGCAGCGAGCGCCTGCCCGAGGACGCCGCGCCCGGCGTGCCGCCCATCGTCGAGCTGGTGCGCCAGTCGTCGGCGGCCGCGCTGCGCGATGCAGGTGTGCAGGCCGGCGAGCTGGACCTGATCGAGCTGCACGACGCTTTCAGCATCGAGGAGCTGGTGTATGCCGAGGCCATCGGCGCCTGTGCGCCGGGGGATGCCGCGGGTGCGCTGGCCCGTGGCGAGTGGGCCATCGGCGGGCGCTGCGCGGTCAATGCCTCGGGCGGCCTGATCGGCATGGGCCACCCGCTGGGGCCCACCGGCATCGGCCAGGTGGCCGAGATCGTGCGCCAGCTGCGCGGCGAGGCCACCGGCCGCCAGCAGCCCGGTGCACGCACAGGCCTGGCCCACATGATCGGCCTGGGCACCATGGCCGTGGCCCATGTGCTGCGCAAGGAGTGACATCGCATGAGCATGACCTACGAGACCCTGCGCTACGAGCAGCGCGGCGCGGTGGCGCTGATCACGCTGAACCGGCCCGAGCGCATGAACACGCTGGGCGGGCCGATGAAGGACGAGCTGCGCCACGCCTTCTGCGAGCGCGCCCGCGATGACGCCGCGGTGCGCGTGGTGGTGCTGACCGGCGAGGGCGAACGCGCCTTCTGTGCCGGTGCCGACATCAAGGAGCGCGTCGGCCAGAACCTCAGCCTGCCCGAGTTCCACCTGCGCCAGCGCGCCACGCATGCGCTGTTCCGCGACATCGAGAGCTTCGAGAAGCCCGTGATTGCCGCGATCAACGGCGTGGCGCTGGGCGGCGGGCTGGAGCTGGCGCTGTGCGCCGACGTGCGCCTGTGTGCGCCGCATGCCAGGCTGGGCCTGCCCGAGGCCAAGATCGGCGCGCTGCCCGCGGCCGGCGGCACGCAGCGCCTGCCGCGCATCGTGGGCACGGCCTGGGCCAAGCAGCTGATGCTGACCTGCGACCACATCGATGCCGAGCTGGCGCTGCGCATCGGCCTGGTGACCCAGGTGGTGCCGGCGGCCGAGCTGCTGGACACCGCGCTGGCCATGGCCGGGCGCATGGCGGCGAATGCGCCGCTGTCGCTGCGCTACATCAAGCAGGCCATCGACCTGGGCCAGCAGGTCGGCATCGAGGCCGGCCTGGAATACGAACGCTTCGCCGCGGCCATCGTGGTCAGCAGCGACGACCGGCGCGAAGGCATGCAGGCCTTCATCGACAAGCGCCCTCCCCAATTCAAAGGACAGTGAACATGGATCTGAACCTCAAGGGCCGCGTGGCCTTCATCACCGGTGGCGGCCAGGGCGTGGGCCGGCGCATCGCCCTGCAGCTGGCCGAGGAAGGCTGCGCCGTGGCCGTGAACGACTACTTCGCCGAGCGCGCCGAGCGCGTGGCCGCGGAAATCCGCGCGGCCGGTGGCCAGGCGCATGCGGCGCCGGCCGACATCACCGACAAGGCCAGCATCGACGCCGCCATCGCCGGCGCCGTGGCGGCGCTGGGCCCGATCGACATCCTGGTGAACAACGCGGGGGTCACGGTCGAGCGGCGCGACAAGGGCGGCATGGCGCCGATGTTCCTGGACACCGGGCCCGACGACTGGGACAAGATCATGGCGCTCAATGTGAGCGGCATGCTGCATTGCTGCCATGCCGTGCTGCCGGGCATGAAGGCGCGGCGCTGGGGCAAGATCGTCAACATCATGTCCGAGGCCGGCCGCGGCGGCGAGGCGCGCCTGGCGGTGTACAGCGGCGCCAAGGCGGCGATGCTGGGCTTTGCCAAGGCCATCGCCCAGGAGCACGGGCGCGACTGCATCAACGTCAACACCGTGGCGCTGGGCGCGGTGTCGCACGAGGGCATCAAGGCCGGGCCGCTGTCGCCCGAGGCCACGCCCGAGAACAACGAGCTGCTGGGCAAGATGCTGGGCGCCTACCCGATCGCGCGCGGGCTGAAGCGGCTGTCGCGCCCCGAGGACGTGGCGCCGCTGGTGTGCCTGCTGGCCAGCGACCGGGCGGCCTACATCACCGGCCAGAGCATCGGCATCAGCGGCGGCTTCTACATGCTGTGAGCACACCCGAGCCCGTCACGATGTGGACCACACGCCTGAGCGCGCTGTTTGGCATGCGCCTGCCCATCCTGGGCGGCGGGCTGATGTGGCTGTCCGATGCCGACTATGTGGCGGCCCTGGTGCGCGCCGGCTGCATGGCCTTCATCACGCCACGCTCGTTCGACGGCTTGCCGGCCTTCGGTGCGCAGCTCGCGCGCTGCCGCGCGGCTTGCGGTGATCTGCCCTTCGGCGTCAACCTCACGCTGTCGCGCCGTGTCGACTTCGAGGCCGACGTGGCCCGGCAGCTGGACCTGGCGCTGGACCACGGCGTGCGCCACTTCGAGACCGTGGGCCCGGCGCCCTGGCCGCTGTTTGACCGCATCCATGCGGCCGGCGGCGTGCTGATCCACAAATGCACCACCGTGGCCCATGCGCTGAAGGCCGAGGCGCGCGGCGCCGACGCGATTGCCCTGGTGGGGCCCGAGGCCGGTGGCCACCCCGGCATGAACGAGCTGCCGGCCCATCTGCTGTGCGCGCTGGCGCTGGAGCGGCTGCGCGTGCCGCTGGCGCTGGGCGGCGGCATCGGCCATGGGCGCCAGATTGCCTCGGCGCTGGCGCTGGGCTGCGACGGCGTGCTGATCGGCACCCGCTTCCTGGTGGGTGCCGAGGTGCCGGCGCATGCCGCCGTGCAGCAGCGCCTGGTGCAGGCGGGTGCCGCGGATTCGGTGCTGCTGCTGCGCAGCACCGGCCACCCGTGGCGCGTGCTGAACAACGCCACCGCACGCGAGGTGGCCGCGCTGGAGGCCGCGGGCCGGCACAGCTACCCCGAGTTCGGCGATCGGGTGGCGGGCCGCACCGGGCGCGATGGCGCCTACCTCGGCGGTGATGCCGAGGTCGGCCTGCTGTCGATGGGGCCGTCGGTCGCCTTTGCCAGGCAGACCCAGCCGCTGGCCCGCATCGTGGATGAGCTGGTGGCCCAGGCGCAGGCGGCCTGGGCGCGCTGGCAGGATGCCGGGCCACGGCGGGGCGGTTGAGACAATGCGCGCACTTCCCACCGCCAGGCTCTGCTGACCCCATGCCCGCCTTCGTTCCTGCCGCTGCCCGCACCATGCTGTTGTTCGAGGCGTTCGCCCGTGAGCGGCGCGAACTCTCGAACGCCGAGATCGCCAAGCTGCTCGACCTGCCGGAGAGCAGCTGCGTGGACCTGCTGCACACGCTGCAGGAGGTGGGCTACCTGATGCGCACGGCGCGCAGCCGCCGCTTCTACCCGACGCCGCAGCTCAGTGCACTGGCCAACGCCATCGCCAGCAACAACCCGGTGGCCACCGCCGGCCGCGAGGCGGTGGAGCTGCTGTGCGAGCTGACCGGCGAATCGGCCCTGTGCGGCGTGCTGGGCCACCACCATGTCGAGGTGCTGGGCATCCGCGAAGGGCGGCATGCGCTGCGCTTCATCACGACGGCCGGCACACGCATCGGCCTGCACGCCACGGCCCTGGGGCAGGCACTGCTGTCCGAGCTGGAGCCCGACGAGGCGGCCGAACTGCTGGCGCGCCGGCCCCTGAAGGCGCTGACCTCGAAGACCGAGACCGATCCGGCCCAGTTGCAGCGCAGCTTCGACGCCACCCGCAAGCGTGGCTACGCCTGGGTCGACGGCGAAGGCACCGAAGGCGTGGCGGCGATGGCCGTGGCGGGCCGCATTGGCGATCAGGTGCTGGGCTTGTCGATCACCGGCCCCTCGGAACGCCTGCGCAAGCACCGCGCTGACTACGAGACCGCCGTGCTGAAGGTGAAGGAACAGGTCTTCGGCTCCGTCTGCGCCACGCCGCGTGGCCGGCGGCCGGCGGCCCGCAAAACCAAGGCTGGCGCGGCTGACAGCTGAATCCGGGCGGGGCAGATCTGCGCTCTGCGTTGAAACCCAGGTGCGCTCAGGCGCGGGCCGTGGCGACGCTGCGCTGCCATTGCGTGGGTGTGCTGCCCAGGCGATGCAGGAAGACGCGCCCGAAGCCCCCCGGACTGGCATGGCCCAACTCGGCGGCCACCTGCTTCACCGGCAGCCCTTGCGCAGCAAGCTGCGGGCGAGACCCAGACGCCAGCTGGTCAGGCAGTCACCCGGTGGAACGCCGACCGTGCGCGTGAAGTGCACCGCAAAGCGTGCCCTCAACAGGCCGGCCCGCGCGGCCAGGGTGTCCAGCGTCCAGGTGCGCGCGGGGTCGGCATGCAGGGCGCTGATGGCCTTGGCCAGGCGCGGGTCGGCCCGGCCGGCGGCACGCTCAGCAAGGCCGGCAGGCCAGGCAACAGCGGGTTTTCGTCGCCGGCGCCGACATCGATCGACGCGCACACGACTTCGGCACCGTCGCGCTTGCCGCCGTCGAGACAGACGGTCGGACATGGCAGACCAGGTCGAGATGAATGGGTGAGTTTTGGAGACGATGCGCTGTCGCATCAACTCATCCAAGGCACTACATTGCGGCCAGTCACGCTTTGGAGACCTGACATGTCGAACCCGTCACTGCCGTCACCGCTGATCCCGCGCCAGGCCGTGCCCGCGCTGCAAGTGCCGACGCTGGACCACGGCAGCTTCTGCCTGGCGCAAGACGCGGCCGTGAACTTCACACTGCTCGTGTTCTACCGCGGCCTGCATTGCCCGATCTGCCTGAAGTACCTGCTGGAGCTCGGCCGGCTGCAGCCCGAGTTCGACAGGCGCGGCGTGAAGGTGATCGCGATCTCCAGCGACGGGCGCGAACGTGCACAGGCGATGGCCGACAAGCTGAAGGCCCCTGCCCTGCGCATGGGCTACGACCTGGGTCTGGCCAAGGCCCGCGAGTGGGGCCTGTTCGTCAGCACCTCGCGCGGCACCACGTCGATCGGCATCGAGGAGCCGGCGCTCTTCTCCGAGCCCGGCGTCTTCATCGTGCGGCCCGACGGCACGCTGTACTACGGCGCCGTGCAGACCATGCCCTTCGCGCGGCCGCACTTCGACGAACTGCTGGCAGCACTGGACTTCGCGCTCGAGAAGAACTACCCGGCGCGCGGCGAGCACATCGGCGCCGTGTGAGCAGCATGCGCCCGCCTGGCCTGACCCGGCGTCGGGCGCTGTGCGCTGGCATCG
>CAYPDO010000025.1:0-12275 GCA_964409495.1 uncultured Bordetella sp. | reverse complement strand
AGCAGCATGCGCCCGCCTGGCCTGACCCGGCGTCGGGCGCTGTGCGCTGGCATCGTCGGGCTGGCTGCCGCCAGCGGGCGGGCCGGCGCGCAGGCCGCGGCAGCGTCTGATCCGGCACCCTGGGCCGTGCGTGCCGTGCCGGCAGACGAGCCGATGCGGCAGCTGCAGGCCGGCGGACCATCGGGCCTGCTGGGCACCGGCGCCAGCGGCCGCTTGTGGGCCTTGTCGCTGAAGGGCGAGGCGCCGCGCCGCCTCGCCGACGGGATCGACCCAGACACGCCCATCGCCACCGGCCACGGCCGCATCGCCGCGCGCATGGCCGACGGCGGGCTGTGGGTCTGGGAAGACCGCGGCGGGCGCGGCCGCGCGCTCGTGTCGCCTTCGGCGGGCCTGTCGGCGCATGCCGGGCTGCTGATCCTGCGGCTGGCGGTGCTGGCGGTGGTGAGCGCGGGCGCCAGGCCGCCTGACGCGCTCGGCCACCGTCTCGCCCGATTTGAACCAGATTCTGCCGGCCGCTGGCGCGAAGTGGCACGGTCCGTCGACGCGGTGCTGCCCGATGCCCGGCCCGTGCAGGTCGATCTGGAGGGCCGCAGCGAGGGCGGCCACATCGCGCTGCTGGCCGGCCCGGACGGCAGCCGCTACGACCATGGCGTGCTGGGCGATGCGCTGGAGGCCACGCGGGTGCTGTGGCTCGAACGCCATGCGCTGGCCGTGCTGCGCGAACTGAGCTTGCCGCCACCGCATGTCTTCGAAGACATCGCGCTGCGCCCCGTGGCGCTGCCCGGCGCGCACACTGCGCGCGGCCTGCTGACCGTGCGATCCGGCCCCGACGGCGGGCAGCTGGCCCTGGTGACGGCCGACCCCGCACGGCCACAGGGCATGCGCCTGGCCGCGCTGGGCGACACCGTCGGCGGCCGTCACCGCTGGCTGGCGCCCACAACCGATGGCCGTCACCTGGCGGCCGTGCACACGCCGCACATCGGCGGCGTGCTGCATGTCTACCAGGCCGAGGGCGAGCGGCTGACCCGGCGCCGCCTGCACGGCGATGTCAGCACCCACCGCATCGGCACGCGCGAGATCGACCTTGCGGCCTGGCTGCCAGGGCTGCTGGCCTTGCCCAGCCAGGACGGCCGCCAGCTGCGGCTGTTCAACCCGGCGGCGCACTGGGCCGAGTCGACGGCGGTGCCACTGCCAGGGCGCGCGGTGCTGACCGCCGCGCTGATCGACGCCACGGCGCTGGCGCTGGCGCTGGCGTCTGGCCAGGTCGTGCTGGCGGGGCCGGCGGCTTGTCTGTCCTCGGGCTGCTGAGCGGCCTGGGCGCACGGCGCCACCGGTTCAGGCCGTGAGCCGGCCCGGCCCGCGCCGGGGTCGGGTGGCGGCTATCCATAATCCCGGCCAGAGGCATGGAGCATCTCATCAACACCAAGCTGGCGCCGCCGGCCGCCTTCGGGCGCACGGTGGGGCGCAGCTATGCGCTGGACTGTCTGGGCCGCGCATTGAACGGCCACGCCACCCTGGTCGTGGCGCCGGCCGGCTATGGCAAGACCGAGCTGCTGTCGCGCTGGCACCGTGCCTGCCAGGACGAAGGGCGCCGCGTGGGCTGGTTGAGCCTGGAGCCCGAGGACGCGCCGATCGAGGTGTTCCTTGACTACGCTCTGGCCGCCCTGGGCCAGCCGCGCGGCGGCTCGGCTGGCGCCACGCCGCCCACGCGCCGCGCCGCGGTGTCGCGCCTGCTGACCGCCACCCTGAGCGACGAGCGCCGCACCCTGCTCTTTCTGGACGACTACGAACGCCTGGGCGGCGCGCTGGACGACCTGCTGCGGCTGCTGGTCGAGCGCGCGTCACCCCAGCTGCATCTGGTGATCGGCACCCGCGTGGCGCCCGAGATCGGCCTGGCCGAACTGCGGGCCAAGGGCATCGTCACCGAGCTCGGGCCGGCCGAGCTGCGGCTGAGTTTCGGTGAGGCGCAGACGGTGCTGGCCGATGGCGGACGCCCGGTCACCGAGGGCGACGTGGCCTTGCTGCTGCAGCGCACCGAGGGCTGGCCGATCGCGCTGCGCATGGCGGGCGACTTCCTGCAGTCGCACCCCGACGCGGCGGCGCCGCTGACCGGCTTTTCCGGCCGCGCCGACGAGCTGGCGCAGTACCTGTACGAGGCCATCCTGCGCCAGCTGGCGCCCGACGAGCAGCAGGCCCTGCTGGCGCTGGCCTGCGTGCCCCGCGTCTGCGGCGAGCTGCTCAATGCGCTGGCCGGGCGGCGCGACGGCGGCGCGCTGCTGCAGCGCTTTGCCCGCCGCAACGTGCTGCTGTCGCGGCTGGATGCGGACGGCCAGTGGTACCGGCTGCATCCCCTGCTGGCCGAGTTCCTGCGCGCGCGGCTGGCGCAGCAGGATGCCGACGCGCCGCGGGCCCTGCACCGCGTGGCGGCCACCTGGTTCGCCGGCCAGCGCCTGTTGCCCGAGGCCCTGCGCGCCGCCGCCGCCGCGGGTGACGCGGCACTGCTGGCGCAGCTGCTCGACCGGGCGGGCGGCTGGCGCATGGTGGTCGATGGCCGGATCAACCTGCTGCGCGCGCACCTGGGCGAGGTGGACGACGACACCCTGCTGCGCTTTCCACGCCTGGCCATGGCGCGCCCGATGCTGCTGGCCAAGTCGGCCGCCCGGCTGCAGGCCGGCGCCTGGCTGGAGAAGCTGCGCCAGGCCAGCGCCGGCTTCACCGACGCACGCGACAGCGCGGGCGAGGGCTTCGACGCGGCCCAGCTGGCACGCGAGGCGCCCACCGCCGAGATCGTCGTCGGCTGGTACCTCGACGAGGCGCCACCCGGCGGCTTTGCGCCGCGCATCGCCGACCTGCTGGCCACGGTGGACCCGGCGACCGATCCGCTGCTGGCCGGCACGCTGGGCAACCTGCACTGCTATGAAGCCGCCTGCATGCGCCGCCACCGCGTGGCCTGGGATGGTGCGGCGCGCGCCTTGGCCGCCATCGAGGGCAAGGGCTTCCAGGACGAGGAGCTGTACCTGCGCTTCATCCATGCCGGGCTGCTGATCGAGCAGGCGCGGCTGCCCGAGGCGCAGCAGCTGCTGCGCCAGGCCCAGGCCCAGGCCGAACACCATGCCGGCGTCGGCAGCGATCTGGCGGCGGTGGCCGAGGTGCTGCTGGCCCGCGTGCTGGTGCTGACCGGCGACGCCGCCGGCGCCACCGAGCTGCTGGAGCGCGCCCTGCCGCAGGTGCAGGAACAGGACGCCTGGTTCGACATCGCCTGGGCCGGCCAGGCCGCGGCGGCGGGGGCGGCCGTGCTGGCCGGCGACGAGGCCGCCGCCGTGGCGGCCATCGAGCGGGGGCTGGCGATCGCCGAGCGGCGGCGCCTGCGGCGCCTGGGCGCACGGCTGCAGCTGCACCACATCGATCGCCTGCTGGCGCTGGGCGAACATGCGCGGGCCTGCGGCCTGGCCGATGCGCTGGACCTGCCCGGCCTGCACGCGCGCTTCGAGGCGGTGGACCGCCGCGTCAGCGATGCCGCCTTGCTGACCCAGCTGCGCCTGGCACCGCAGCCGGTCGGCACCCTGGCGGCGCTGACCGAGCAATGGCTGGCCGAGGGCTCGGTGCTGCTGGGCGTGGAGGCCTTGCTGCTGCTGGCGGCCGCCGCCCCCGCCAAGGACGCCCATGCGCTCGACCGCGCGCTCGGCCTGGCCCTGCCGGCGCAGCTGCTGCAGCCCTTCGTCGAACACGGCCGGCCGCTGGTGCCGCTGCTGGAGCAGGCGCTGGTGCGCAGCGGCGGCCGCGGCGCACCCAACCTGCGCGCCCGCTTCGTGGCCACCGTGCTCGACAACCTGCACCGCCTGGCCACCGCGGCGCCGGCGCGCAACCCGCGCGGCCTGAGCCCGCGCGAGGCCGAGATCGCCGCACTGCTGCAGCGTGGCCTGAGCAACAAGCTCATCGGGCTGGCGCTGAACCTGTCCGAAGGCACGGTGAAGTTCCACCTGCGCAATCTGTACGCCAAGCTCGGCGCCCACAGCCGCGACGACGCCGTGCGCCTGCTCGCCTGACCCCTGTCCGCCACGCCTGGCCACCCTGTCCGCCGGCCAGCTTGAGCCGGCCGGGCCTGGGTGCCTAGAGTCGCCCCATGACCAGAGCGACGGGACGACGATGCTGAGAGTGGGCGTGGATGTGGGCGGCACCAACACCGACGCCGCCGTGATGGACGGTGCGCGCCTCTTGGGCGCGTGCAAGTCGCCGACGACGCCAGATGTCACCAGCGGCATCGTGCAGGCCGTGTCGGCGGCGCTGGCGGTGGCCGGCCTGCAGCCGGCGGCGCTGCAGGCGGTGATGATCGGCACCACGCATTTCACCAATGCGCTGGTTGAGCGCCGCCGCCTGGCGCCGGTGGCCGCCATGCGCCTGGCCCTGCCCGCCACCACCGGCGTGCTGCCCTATGCCGACTGGCCGGACGACCTGCAGGCCGCCGTCGGCCAGCACACCTACCTGATCGCGGGCGGGCATGAATACGACGGCCGCGTGCTCACGCCGCTGGACGAGGCCGAACTGGTGAAGGCCGCCCACGACATGCGCCGCCGCGGCCTGACCCAGGCCGCGCTGGTGGGCGTGTTCGCGCCGGTCAACGCCGAAGCCGAGTTGCGGGCCGCCGAGGTGCTCAAGCGCGAGCACCCGCAGGTGCAGCTGACGCTGTCGCACCGGCTGGGCGGCATCGGCCTGCTCGAGCGCGAGAACGCCACCATCCTGAACGCCGCGCTGATGCCCGAGGCGGCGCGTGTCACCGCGGCGCTGGAGGACGCGATGCAGCGCCTGGGCCTGGCGGTGCCGCTGTTCATCAGCCAGAACGACGGCACGCTGATGACCCCGGCTGAGATCGGCCAGTACCCGGTGCTGACCTTCGCCTCGGGCCCGACCAACAGCATGCGCGGTGCGGCCTTCCTGTCGGGCCTGAAGGATGCGCTGGTGGTGGACATCGGCGGCACCACCTCGGATGTGGGCGTGCTGGCCGACGGTTTTCCGCGGCAGGCCGGCATGGCGGTGCGCCTGGCCGGCGTGCGCACGAACTTCCGCATGCCCGATCTGCTGGCCATCGGGCTGGGCGGCGGCAGCCTGGTGCGCGAGATCGACGGGGCGGTGCGCATCGGCCCGGATTCGGTGGGCTACCGCCTCACCGAGGAGGCGCTGGTCTTCGGCGGCAGCACGCTGACGGCCACCGACATCGCCGTGGCCGCCGGCCGCGCCGAGATTGGCGACAAGTCGCGCGTGGCGCACCTGCCCGCCGGCCTGGTGCAGGCCGCGCTGGCCGAGATGCAGCGCATGCTGGAGGTGGCCATCGACCGCGTGAAGACCAGCGCCGAGCCGGTGCCGGTGGTGCTGGTGGGCGGCGGTGCGGTGCTGGTCGGCGACACCCTGGCCGGCGCCTCGCGCGTGCTGCGGCCCGCGCAGGCGGGCTGCGCCAACGCCATCGGCGCGTCCATCGCCCAGGTCAGCGGCCAGTTTGATTCGGTGCTGCAGTTCACCGAGGCTGGCCGCGCCGCCGCCCTGGCCCAGGCGCAGGACGCCGCGATCGCCCGCGCGGTGGCCGCCGGCGCCCAGCCCGGCACGGCCCAGATCTACAGCGTCGAGGAAGTCCCGATGGCCTACATGCCTGGCGGCGGCACGCGCGTGCGGATCAAGGCCATCGGCGACCTGACCCTGCAACCTTCTCCAGAGAGCCAAGCCTGATGCGGCAGCTGCACATTGACGACATCGACGACATCGCCGCAGGCGCCGCCATCCTGGGCTGCGGCGGTGGTGGTGACCCCTATGTCGGCGCGCTGATGACGCGCCAGGCCGTGCGCGGCGCGGCGCCGGTGCGCCTGGTGGCGCCGCACGATGTGCCCGACGACGCGCTGGTGGTGGTGATTGCCGGCATCGGCGCACCGCCGGTGCTGACCGAGAAGATCCCCAACGGCAGCGAGAGCGAGATCGCGCTGCGTGCGCTGGAGAAGCACCTGGGCCGGCGGGCCGACTACCTGATGTCGGCCGAGGCCGGCGGGCTGAACTCGCTGTACCCGCTGCAGGTGGCGGCCAAGCTGGGCCTGCCGGTGGTCGACGCCGACGGCATGGGCCGCGCGTTTCCGCGGCTGGAGATGACCAGCTTCCACATCCACGGCATCCCGGTCACGCCGCTGGCCCTGGTCAACGAGCGGGGCGACACGGTGCTGCTGCAGGCCACCAGCGACACGCAGGCCGAGCACTTCATCAAGCACCTGGCCGTGGCCATGGGCGGCATCATGAGTTCGGCCGGCTTCTCGCTGAGCGGCGCGCAGGTGAAGACCGCCGCCGTGCCCGGCACCTTGTCGATCTGCCAGGACATCGGCCGCGCGCTGCGCGACGCGCGCCGGCAGCGGCAGGACCCGTTCGAGGCGCTGCTGGCGGCGCTGCGGTCCACCGAGTACTACCGCCATGCGCGGCTGATCTTCGAGGGCAAGATCGCCGACATCGAGCGCCGGGTCGATGGCCGCCACAACCTGGGCACGGCCCGCATCGTGGGCCCGGCCGGCACGCTGGAGATCGCCATCCAGAACGAGCTGCTGGTGGCGCGGCTGAACGGCCGCACCCTGGCCATCGTGCCCGACCTGGTGGCCGTGCTCGACGAAGACAGCGCCCACGCCATCACCGCCGAGACGCTGCGCTACGGCCAGCGGGTGCGCGTGCTGGCCGCCAGCGTGCCGCCCATCATGCGCAGCGAAGCCGCACTGCGCGTCTGGGGCCCGCATGCCTTCGGCATCGACGAGCCCTTCGTGCCGGTCGAGGCCCTGGCCTGACCCCGACAGCCCATCCGCATTGCCGAGGAGCCCCACCACCATGCACAACACCCACCGGATCACCGCACTGGCGCAGGGCGCACGCCTGGCGCTGGCCCTGCCCCTGCTGACCGCCGCCGGCGCCGCGCTGGCGCAGGCCGCCCCCACCGTCGAGCGCATCGAGGTCACGGCGCAGCGCCGGCTCCAGCCCCTGCAGGACGTGCCGGCGGCGGTCACCGCGCTGTCGGCCGCCCAGTTGGAGGCGCGTGGCGTGACCAGCACGCAGGATTTCGTGTCGGGCATCCCGAACATGAGCTTCGACCAGAGCTTCACGCACCTGAACTCCTTCGTCGTGCTGCGCGGCGTCACGCAGATCAACAATGCCGATTCGCCGGTGGCCATCGTGGTGGACGGGGTGCCGCAGAACAACCAGAAGCAGTTCCGCATGAACCTGGTGGACATCGAGCGCATCGAGGTGCTCAAGGGTCCGCAGGGCGCGCTGTACGGGCGCAACGCGCTGGGTGGCGCGGTGAACATCGTCACCAAGGCGCCGAGCTCGGTCTTCGGCGGCTTCGGCGGCGTGTCGTTCGCCAATGGGCAGGACATCACGCTGAACGCCGGCCTCAGCGGGCCGCTGGCCAGCGGCACCAGCTTCCGGCTGACGGCGCAGGACCGGCGCAGCGACGGGCTGATCCGCAACGACTTCCTGGGCCGCAAGATCGACGGCATCGACCACGACAGCCTGGTGCGCGCCAAGCTGGCCATCGAGACCGGCAAGGACCTGACGATCGACATCAACGCCGGCTGGAACGACTTCCGCGCCGGCGCGAACCACGACTCCATTCCGCCCAACGGCGATGTGGCCCAGGTGGTGAACCCGGTGACCAGCCTGTTCGGCAAGACCTACGGGAACATCGGCGATGCCAGCGTGAAGCTGGACCTGGCCACCGGTCTGGGCACGCTGACCTCGATCACTGCGGTGACGAGCCTGAAGGAGTCGTACCGGGGCGACCTCGACTTCTCGAACCCGCGCGACCTGCCGGCCGGCTTCCTCGGCTTCGGCTTCCAGGCCGGGCAGGGCCAGGACCTGAAGGTGCGCATGACCAGCCAGGAACTGCGCCTCACGTCGCCGGACAAGGCCGCGGTGCGCTACATCGCCGGTGTCTACGCGCTGCGCACCCAGCGCGAGCTGTCGACGCGCGTGTTCATCGATGCCGACGGCACGCTGGGCCAGATCGACAACCCGGCCCAGGTGATCGTCAACCTGTCGGAGAAGAACCGCAACACGGCGACCGCGATCTTCGGCCAGGTGGATGTCGACTTCGGGCGTGACACCACCTTGTCGGCAGCGCTGCGCCACGACCGCGACGCCCGCAGCCAGCGCAACCTGCTCAACGGCACCGAGCGCGAGATCAGCTTCTCGAAGACCCAGCCCAAGCTGACGCTGACGCACCGGCATTCGAAGGACATGCTGAGCTACGCGACGCTGGGCACCGGGTTCCGCTCGGGTGGCCTCAACGCGCCGGGCCTGCCCGATTTCCGCGCCGAGACCATGACCAACTACGAGATCGGCAGCAAGAACACGCTGCTGGGTGGGGCCATGGTGGTCAACCTGGCGCTGTTCGAGGCCCGGTCGAAGGATTTCCAGTACTTCTATGTCGACGTGGCCACCGCGTCGCAGCTGATCGGCAACATCGACCGGGTGCGCATGCGTGGCCTGGACTTCGACCTGCGCTGGCGCGCCAGCCCGGCGCTGAGCGTCGATGCCGGCCTCGGGCTGACCGACGGCAAGATCACCGCCAACAGCACGCAGCCCGACACCGTGGGCAGGCACACCCCGAAGAACACGCCGCTGAAGGCCACGCTGGGTGTCGAGTACAGCACGGCCGTGGGCGCGGGCCGCATGACGCTGCGCGCCGACCTGGAGCACCGCAGCAAGCGCTACTGGGAAGCCGACAACCAGGCCGTGCAGCCGGCGCTGGACCTGTTGAACCTGCGCGCCAGCTACAGCCCGGCAGGCGAGCGCTGGAGCGTGGCGCTGTGGGCCAAGAACCTGACCAACGAGCGCTACTACACCGACGTCAACACGCCGCGCTTCTCGGGGCTGCCGTATGCGATCGCCTGGCAGGCCCAGCCGCGCACCGTGGGCGTGGACGCCAAGCTGCGGTTCTGAGCGGCCCATGGCCGGCGCCCGCATCGGCTGGCAGGGGCTGGCCACCGTCTGGCTCGGCGGCGTGGTCAGCGTGCCCGCGCTGCTGGTGGGCGCCACGCTGGTGGCGGGCCTGCCCTTTGGCGCCGCGCTGCTGTGGGGCGGGGTCGGGTTCGTGCTGGTGGGCGCCTGCATGGCGCTGCTGGGCGCGCGTGCGGCCGAACGCGATGCCGACACCGGCACACTGGCCGCGCGGGCTTTCGGCACGCATGGCGCGCGCAGCGTCGTCGGCATCGTGGTCGGCGTGCCCTTGCTGGGCTGGTTTGGCGTGCAGACCGGCATTGCCGCCGGCTCGATGGCGCGCATCGCGCAGATGAGTTTCGGCCTGCAGTGGCCGCTGCCGGTGCTGGCCCTGGTGCTCGGCGCCGGCATGACCCTGACCGCGGTGCTGGGCTTTGGCGCGCTGAAGTGGTTCAACTACATCGCCGTGCCCTGCAAGCTGGCGCTGGTGGTGTACGGCGTCGGGCGCGTGCTGGCCGAGGACGGCCTGGCCAAGGTGCTGGCATGGCACCCCCGGCCGCCCAGCGGCTGGACGCGCCCACCGCGGTGGCGCTGGCCGCAGGCTTCGTCGCCGTGGCGGCGGTGATCGCGCCAGACTACGCGCGCCAGGCGCGCAGCGCACGCGATGCGGCGCTCGGATCGCTGCTTGGCCTGGTGCCGGCGGCCCTGCTGTTGTGCGCGAGCGGCGCGGTGCTGGCCATTGCACGCGACACCCACGACATCGTCGAGATCTTCGCCGGCATGGGGCTGCCGCTGGCCGCCCTGGGGCTGCTGATCGTCGCCACCTGGACGACCAACGTGATGAACGTGTATTCGGCCGGCCTGGCGCTCGGCGGCCTGGCCGGCTGGGGTGCGAACCGGCAGGCGCCGGCCACCGCCCTTGCCGGGCTGGCCGGGTCGGCGCTGGCCGCGGCCGGCATCCTCGGCCACCTGATCGGCTTCCTGTCGCTGCTGACGGCCACGGTGCTGCCGATTGCGGGCGTGATGATCGCCGCCTGGTGGCTGCCCACCGGCCCCGGCGGCGCACACAGGCCTTGGCACTGGCAGGGCGTCATCGCCTGGACTGCCGGTGTGGGGGTGGTCCTGGCCCTGGAACATCCGGTCCGCCAGCTGCTCGGGCCGCTGGTTTCGGCGGCCGTCTTCGCCGGCCTTGCGCGCTGGAACAGGCCGGATCCCAGGGCATGCTGATCGATGGCGACCGCCGATTACTTCAAGCTCTCGACCGAAGGCAGCGTGGTGGCCATCGACCTCGCGTTTGGCGACAACTCGCCCAAGCTTGCGGCAACCTGCACCACCAACTGCTGGCGCTTCGCGGCTTCACGCTCGCCGAGCTTCTCGCCGTTCGCCCATGACACATGGCTGCGGGCCGGGGACACCGCGTCCAGCAGTGACTTCAGCGATTCGTCGCTGAGGGCGAATTCGCCAGCGGCGACGATGGGCGCGGTGGCCCCGTGACCACGCGACGCCAAGAGGGTGGACAGCGCCAGCAAGTGCGTGCCCTGGCCAACGACGATGCCGTCTTCGATGAATACGTCTTTGCGGCCAGTCACCAGGTTGGCCATGGCGCGCCCGAGCGGCGCGTTCGCCTGGTTCGCGGTTCCGCCCAGCGCCGCGCCGACCGCTGCCCCTGCGGCTGCTCCTGCACCGAGCGACGCGCCCATCATCGCCACGTCGACACCGAGGCCCATCGCCGCACCCACCGCGGCGCCGACGCCGAACTTGCCGGCCCCGATCTTCATCGCCTCGGCGCTGAGCAGTTCGCCCTCCCAGCGGCCATCGAGTTCGGGCACCGGGCGCGCCAGCACGTCGTGGTCAGCGAAGCCATGCGCAGCCAACACCGCGTGCTGCGCTTGGCGGGCCAGATCGATCACGCCCAGGCGGATCGCGCCAAGGCGCTTGGCACGCAGTTCGTCGTTGGCCAACTCGTCCTTGCCCAGCGTGTGGCGCAGCGCCACCAGCCCCACCAGATGCGACGCGATGGCCTTCAGTGCTGCGTCTCGCCGGGCAGCCCTTTCCGACTGGACCGCTGCGGCGAGTGCAAACACTTCGGGCCGCCGATGGGCGAGCAGGGCGCCAAGCTTGCGGAACAACGCATCTTCGGTCTCGGGGTGGACAACTTCGGCGTCGAATTCCACGGCTGACAGCAGGCCATGCTCGTTGAGCGCGGCTTGCCAGGCATCGACACGGCTGCCCGGCATCGCGGCCCGGTTCAGCAGTGGCAATACCGGCTTGGCCGATGCCGCCAGCAGCGCCAACTCGCAGTGGAATTTGGGGAGCACGGCTTCGCGCGCGTCGATCACATGGATCACCGCGTCGGCATCCAGCAGGGTGCGAAGCGCTTTCGCTTCGGGGGCGAAATCGGCACCGGCCTCGGGCCGCCGCAGGAATGAGCGAAGCCGCTCAGCCGGCGTAGCGCCACGCGGAATGGCGTTGACCAGCTCCATCAGCGCGACCGGATCGTCGAAACCGGGCGTGTCATGGAAGCGCAGTGCCGCAGCGCCCTTCACGCCGCGCAAGATCGATGCCACCTCCGACGTCGTACCCGGTGCATCGGCAACCTCGCCAAACGAGCCGTGGCGCGACAGCGTGCGAACAATCGAGGTCCTGCCCGCGTTCACATGGCCCACGACGGCGAGGGAAATGGGCCGCTCAAGCATCGCCATCACCCGTGAGCCAGGCATGGGCCAACGCGGCATCGGTGAACACGCTGAGTCCGCCCAGCTGCACCGAACCCAGCCAGTTCTGCCACCGTGCCGTCGCGGTGTCGCCCAGCAACAGCAGCGCGCCCTGCGCCGCACCGGGAACCGCGGCGTGGATGAAGCGGGCAGTGCCACGGTCGGGCGTCGCGGAGGCGTTGCAGGCCACCAGAACCCGGCACGGCTGGGTTTGCGCCAGCCGGTCGAGCGTGCTGCGGCGCTCCTGCGCCGTGCCTTCGATGCGCGACCACCAGCCGAGCTCCGCGTTCAACAACTGCATCGGCCATCCGATGTCGTGTGGCAGCTCGAATCCGACCGCAGCCACCACCTGTCGCACCACTGCGGGCTTGCCCGGCACGCTGCCGCGTTGCATCGCGGACGCGTCCCAGCGTGCGAAGCGCGTCAGCAGTTCCTGGGTGTAGCCATCGTGCTCATCGACCCTGCGCAGTGCGCTTTGCCTGCGGCGCCATACCTGCCAGCACACCAGACTGGCGACGATGCGCGGCAGCAAGCCGTACACCACCGTGCAACCGATCAGCCACCAGGCCCACGTCCGCTGGACGTCCGGGGACTGGCTGGCTTGCGACA
>CAYPDO010000024.1:0-19687 GCA_964409495.1 uncultured Bordetella sp. | reverse complement strand
GGACGATGGCATCGCCATGGGCCACGACGGCATGCTGTATTCGCTGCCCAGCCGCGACATCATTGCCGACAGCGTGGAATACATGGTCAACGCGCACTGTGCCGATGCCATCGTGTGCATCAGCAACTGCGACAAGATCACCCCGGGCATGCTGATGGCTGCGATGCGCCTGAACATCCCGGTGGTGTTTGTCTCGGGCGGCCCGATGGAGGCCGGCAAGGCCACGCTGGCCGTGCCGGGCACGCAGACCGTGCAGATCAAGAAGCTGGACCTGATCGACGCCATGGTGATGGCCGCCGACAGCAAGGTGAGCGATGCCGACGTGGCCGAGATCGAACGCAGCGCCTGCCCCACCTGCGGCAGCTGCAGCGGCATGTTCACCGCCAACAGCATGAACTGCCTGACCGAGGCCCTGGGCCTCTCCCTGCCCGGCAACGGCACCGTGGTGGCCACCCATGCTGACCGCGAGCAGCTGTTCCTGCGCGCCGGCCGCCTGGCGGTGGAACTGTGCCACCGCTATTACGAGCAGGACGACGCCAGCGTGCTGCCGCGCAGCATCGGCAAGAAGGCCTTCGAGAACGCGATGACGCTGGACATCGCGATGGGTGGCAGCACCAACACCATCCTGCACATCCTGGCGGCGGCGCAGGAGGCCGGCATCGATTTCGACATGACCGACATCGACGCCTTGAGCCGCACCGTGCCGCAGCTGTGCAAGGTGGCGCCCAACACCAACAAGTACCACATCGAGGACGTGCACCGCGCCGGCGGCATCATGGCCATCCTGGGTGAGCTGGCGCGTGCCGGCAAGCTGCACCTGGACGTTCCCACCGTGCACACGCCCACGCTGGGCCAGGCGCTGCAGCAGTGGGACATCACCACCACCACCGACGAGGCGGTGAAGACCTTCTACCGGGCCGGCCCGGCCGGCATTCCCACCCAGGTGGCCTTCAGCCAGGCCACGCGCTGGCCCAGCCTGGACACCGACCGCGCCGACGGCTGCATCCGCAGCCTGGAACATGCCTTCAGCCAGGAAGGCGGCCTGGCCGTGCTGCGCGGCAACATCGCGCAGGACGGCTGCGTGGTGAAGACCGCCGGCGTGGACGACAGCCTGTTGGTGTTTGAAGGCCCGGCCCATGTGGTGGAAAGCCAGGACGAGGCCGTGGCCCACATCCTGGACGACCAGGTGAAAGCCGGCGACGTGGTGGTGGTGCGCTATGAAGGCCCCAAGGGCGGCCCCGGCATGCAGGAGATGCTCTACCCCACCAGCTACATCAAGAGCAAGGGCCTGGGCAAGGCCTGCGCACTGCTGACCGACGGCCGCTTCTCGGGCGGCACCTCGGGCCTGTCCATCGGCCACTGCTCGCCCGAGGCGGCCGCCGGCGGCAACATTGGCCTGGTGCGCAATGGCGATCGCATCCGCATCGACATCCCCAACCGCACCATCAACGTGCTGCTGAGCGATGAAGAACTGGCCCGGCGCCGTGCCGAGCAGGACGCCAAGGGCTGGAAGCCGGTGCTGCCGCGCCCGCGCAAGGTGAGCGCGGCGCTGAAGGCCTATGCGCTGCTGGCGACCAGTGCCGACAAGGGCGCGGTGCGCGATCTGTCGAAGCTGGAGGACTGAGGCGCGGTGCGCCGGGCCGGAAGGCCTGGCCCGGCGACGCCGGCGCCGTGCGGGCCGCGTCAGCGGCGCCGCGATGTGGTTCCGGGTTTTGCCAGCGCGTGCTCGGCCATCGCCACAAAGGCTTGCGCGGCGGGCGTCAGCGCGTGGCGATCCAGCATCGCCAGCGCAACGTGTCGTGGCACGGCCGGGCCGAATGGGCGGTACACCACGCCGGGCCAGGCCGCGGGCAACGCCAGGCGCACGGACACCGACACACCCAGGCCCTGCTCCACCAGCCCCAGCATCGACAGCACCTGGGGCAGCCTGAACAGCTCGCGCGGCTGGGCGTTGGCATTGCGCAGGATGTCGGCGATCTCGTCGCCGCAGCCGGCTGAGGTCGCGATGAAGGGCTGAGCATGCAGCTGGGCTGGGGCCAAGGCCTGCCGCCTGGCCAGCGGGTGGTGCTCCGGCAGCACCACCACGTATTCGTCGCTGGCGACATGGACCGTGTCGAAGCGCTCTTCCGGCAGCGTCACGAAGCCCAGTTCCACGCGCCGCTCGGCCACCCACTGCGCCACGACGTGGTCGGATTCCTCCTCAACGCGCACCTCCACGCCAGGGTGTTGCAAGGCGAAGCCACGCAACAGCCGTGGCAGCAAGCGCATCGACGAACTGGGCCCGAACGAGCCGATGCGCAGCAGCCCGGACTTGAGCCCTCGCTCGGCCTGCACCTCCTGGTGCAGGGCCTCCGCGGCGGCCAGCATCGCGCGCGCGTGCGGCAGCAGCCGGCGCGCGCCATCGGTCAGGGCAGGGGGCGACTGGCGACGGTCGAACAGGCTCGCACCGAGCGAACGCTCGAGGTCCTTGATCGTGTGGCTGACCGACGACTGGCTGATGCCCAGGCGAACCCCTGCCGCCGAAAAGCCCCCGGCCTCGGCCAGGGCCACGAACAGTTCCAGCTGTGACAAGGTGGGTCGTGCGGCACGTGCCATGCGAGGCCATCGGCATGAATGGATCTTCATTTTGTCATGGTGCTGGATGAGGACATTACTTGATGCATGCAAGGTCACGCACGGCATCCTGTGAGCGCAGACACGCGGCCGATGACGGCGCTGGATGTGATGCAGCTGCTGACGCTGGGCCTGCTGTGGGGGGGCTCGTTCCTGTTCATGCGGGTGGCGGCGCCAGAGTTCGGGCCGGTGAGCTTGATCGCGCTGCGCGTGACGCTGGCGGCGCTGTTGCTGGCCCCTTTCCTGAAGGCGGTGGGCGGGCGACGCGTGGCCGCGCGGGTGGCCTGGCTCGGCCTGGTGAACTCGGCCTTGCCGTTCTGCCTGTTCGCCTGGGCCACGCTGGTGCTGCCTGCCGGATTCAGCGCGATCCTCAACGCGACGGCGCTGTGGTGGTCCGCGGCCATCGGATGGTGTCTGTTCGGCGCCATCCCGGCACGGTGTGCGTTGCTTGGGGCCGCCGTCAGCGTGCTGGGCGTGGCACTGATGGTTCGCCATCAGCTGCTGGGCGCCGGCCCGCCCCCGCCTGGCACCGGCGCGGCCATTGCCGCTGCCGTGGCGGCCACGGCCTGCTATGGCTACGGGTCGCACTACAGCCGACGCCACCTGGCCGACGTGCCCTCGCGCAGCATCGCCGCGGGCAGCATGCTGGCCGCAGCGCTTGTGCTGGCGCTGCCAGGTGTGGCCATGTGGCCCGCCGCGCGGCCCTCGGCCCATGCCGCGCTGGCTGCCCTGGCCTTGGGGGCCTTCAGCACGGCATGGGCCTATCTGCTGCATTTCCGCCTGATCGAGCGCATCGGCGCGTCACGGGCCATGACCGTCACCGTGCTGGTGCCGGCCTTCGGCGTGGTGCTCGGTGTGCTGGTCCTGGGTGAACCGCTGACGCCGGGCATGGGGCTGGGCGCTGCGCTGGTCTTGCTGGGCTGCTCATGGGCGCTGGGAGGGCGCCGCAGATGACGTTATCCCGTCGCCACCTGATGATCGCCAGCGCGGCCGGCCCGCTGGTCAGTGCCTGTTCCGTGCCCTCGGCGGGCCACCGCATGACACCCGACCACGCGCTGGACGCCCTCTGGGCCGCGATGTTGCAGGAGTCGCCGCACAACGCTACCGCCTATGGCCTGGACACCGGCGCACACGCCGAGCTGCGAACGCGCTGGCCCGTGCGGTCCCGCGCGCACGCCCGGCAACTGGCTGGCCGCTACGTGCAGGCGCGGCGCAGGCTGGCCGCCTTCGCCAACGCGTCCTCCAGCGCCCAGGAGCAGTCCACGCTCCAGGCCGTGCTGTTCGCGCTCGACCATGCCATCGAAGGGGCCACGTTCACGCATGGTGACCAGACCCTGATGCCGATGATCGACCAGGAGGCGACGCCGTACCCGATCAACCAGATGATCGGCCTGGCCGCCAGTGGCCCGCAACTGCTGGCGGCGCAGCAACCGGTGCAGTCGCGAGAGGACGCGGCGGCCTTCGCCGAGCGTCTGGCGGCGCTGGCCCCCGCGATCGATGCCGAGACGCAGTGGTTCCGCGATGACGCGGCGCTGGGCGTGCGCCCGCCAAGGTTCATCCTGTCCACCATGAAGGCGCAGTTGGACGAGATGCTGGCCACGCCCGCCGCGCAGGCCCGCCTGGTGCGCGCCTACGCAGCGGGTGGCCACGCGGTGGACCGCATCACGGCCCTGGTCGAGCAGCGCCTGTATCCGGCCGTGGCCCGGCAGCGTGAGGCCTTGGCGTGGGCCTTCGACCAGGCGAGTGACCTGGCCGGCGTGTTGCACCTCCCGGACGGCGAGCGCTACTACGCATGGGCGCTGCGCATGTCGACCTCCACCACCCGCACACCGGCCGAGGTGCACGCACTGGGCCTGGCGCTGAGCCGCGATCTCGCGGGCCAGATGCAGGCACTGCTGCGCCAGCAGGGACTGACACAGGGCAGCATCGCAGACCGCCTGGCGGCGCTGGCGGTTGACAGGCAACAGCGCTTTGCCAATGACGAACGTGGTCGCGCCGAAGCCATCGCGCATTGCAATGCCTGGGTGTCAAGGCTGCGCGCGCACATGCCGCACTGGTCCAGGCTCAGCCTGAAGGCCCCGGTGCAGGTGGCGCGTGTGCCGCCCGAGCGCGAGGCGGGCGCCGCGGGCGCATACATGGCGCTTGGCAGCTTCGACGGCTCGCGGCCTTCGGTGTTCCATCTCAACCTGCGCGACACGGCAAGCTGGCCCCGCTGGACGCTGCCGACGCTGGTTGCCCACGAGACCCTTCCGGGGCATGTCTGGCAGGAGAGCTTCGAGATGGAAGCCGCCCGGCGCCACCCGATCCGATCCCTGCTGCGCTTCAATGGCTACTCGGAAGGCTGGGCGCTGTACGCCGAGCGCCTGGTGGACGAGGCGGGCCTGTACGCCGACGAGCCGCTCGCGCGGCTGGGCCATCTGCAGGCGCAGCAGCTTCGGGCCACGCGGCTCGTGGTCGACACCGGGTTGCATGCGTTCGGCTGGTCGCGCGACCGCGCCATTCAAACCATGGTCGAGGCCACTGGGCGGCCACTTGCGGCCATTCGCGGCGAGGTTGACCGCTATTGCGTGAAGCCGGGACAGGCGTGTGGCTACATGGTCGGCCAGATCGAGCTGCTTCGCTTGCGCGAGCGCTGGCTGAAGGAGCGGGCGGGTGACAGTGCCGGCTTCAACGACGCCGTGCTCAGCGCCGGCAACCTGCCGTTGACGGTGCTGGACAAGGTGCTGGCGGGCCAATCTGACTAGGCCCGGTCGGGCGCCCGGTCGACGCTGCGGCCCGGCCGGCGACACATCACGCAGCGGCGTGCCGCGGGTTTACGCCTGCGCGCGCTAGGGGGGCACATGCGCGCTGCGTACAAGGCAGTGCGACAGGCCCCTTCCTAGACTGCGGCGGCCCTGGCGCTGCTTGCTGCTCGGGCAGACGTCAACCACCCGAGGAGTCAGCATGAACACATTTGTCCCGACGCGGCGCGGCCTGCGCGCATTGTCCCTGGGCGCCGCCGCAGCGCTGCTGTCGGCCGGCGCCATGGCGCAGATCGGCCCCGCCCCCACGTCGGCCAGCCTGAACGCCACCGCCGGCTCGTTCTCCGTGTCCACCAGCAGCGTGTCGTCGCTGGTGCGCGGCTTTGGCGGTGGCACCATCTACTACCCCAACACCGCCGGGCGCTACGGCGTGGTGGCCATCAGTCCGGGCTTCACGGCCACCGAGTCCAGCATCGCCTGGCTGGGCCGGCGCCTGGCCACGCATGGCCTGGTGGTGATCACCATCAACACCAACTCCACGCTCGACCAGCCCTCCAGCCGGGCCACGCAGCTGATGGCCGCGCTGAGCCATGTGGTCAACGATGCCAGCAGCACCGTGCGCAGCCGAGTCGACAGCGCGCGCCTGGCGGTGGCCGGGCACTCGATGGGCGGCGGTGGCGCGCTGATCGCTGCCGAGGCCAACCCCACGCTGAAGGCCTCGCTGCCGCTGACGCCGTGGAACACCACCAGCAGCTTCACCCGCGTGCGCGTGCCCACGCTGATCGTCGGCGCCGATGGTGACACGGTGGCCTCGGTGGCCGTGCATGCGCGGCCGTTCTATGCCAGCCTGCCGTCCACCACGTTCAAGGCCTATGCCGAGCTCAACAGCGCCAGCCACTTCACGCCCAACAGCACCAACACGCCGATCGGCCGCTATGGTGTGGCCTGGATGAAGCGCTTCGTGGATGCCGACACGCGCTACTCGCCGTTCCTGTGTGGCGCCCCGCACGACGCCTATGCCACCCGGCTGGTGTTCGACCGCTACGACAAGAACTGCCCGTACTGAGTCAGGTGGAGCCCGGCATGTCGATGCGGCCCCTTCCCGCGCAGCCCCGTCGCCCGGCCTGGGCCATTGGCGGCGGCCTGCTGGCGCTGGCCCTGCTGGCCTGGTGGCTGCATGAGCCCGCGCCTGCGCCCAGCCACACGCCGGCTGCGGGCGGCGTGGCGGCCTTTCCGTGGGCCAGCACGCCCACTGGCCCGGTGGAGCCGGCCGTTGCGCCCGCACCGGCTGCTGTGCTGGCGCAGGCAACGGCCAGTGCGCCGGGCGCGGCGGCTGCGGCCGTGCCAGGTGCGGCCCGCCAGCACGGCGTGTTCCGCACCGACGCGCAGGGGCGGCTGCTGGTGGATGCACCGATGCGGCAGCGCACCGAGCATCTGCTGGCGCTGCACGATGGCGAGGCCCTGGCCACGCGGCTGGAGGCCGAGCTGGCCGGCCTGCCGGCCCCGGCCGCGGCGCGGGCGCGCGAACTGGTGGCGCAGTTCCAGGCCTACCACGCGGCCCAGCGCACCAGCTTTCCGCCCGGCCAGGCACCGCTGGTGCCCGAGGAGGGCCTGGCCCAGCTGGCCGCCATGCAGGCCATGCGCGCCAGCCACTTCGGTGCCGAGACGGCGCGCCAGATGTATGCCGAGGACGATGCCGTCACGCACCGCCTGCTGACGCTGATGCGCGACGAGCGCTCGGCCCTGCTCAGCATGGAGCAGAAGGCCATGCGCGCCCAGGCGCGTTATGACGCCGAGCGCGGCGCCGCACGGCCCTGAGCCCGGCATGGGCGGCGTGGCCGGATGGCCCGCCCCCGCGAGAACCCGCGTTGACGCTGGTCAAGGGCTGGCCGAGCATGTTTGTCCATGAGCGACACCCTTGCCCTGCCTCGACTGGGTCTTCTGGGCGACAGTTTTCTGTACGCCGGCTACACCGGCTGCACGCGCGTGTGCCGCCATTCCGTCACCCTGGTGTGCGCGCTGTCGGCCGAGCCGCTGCAGCTGCTGGCCGGTGGTGAGCGCTGGTCGGGCCGGCTGATCCTGGTGCGGCCGTTCACCACGCGGCGCATCGATGCGGGCGGTCGCCCCGTGGTGCTGCTGGATCTCGAGCCCTCGCATGGCCGCTACAGCAGCTTCAGCCGTGGCGTCGGCAAGCAGGCGGTGCAGGTGATGGACGCCGAGCGCCACCAGGGCCTGCTGGACTGTGCCAGTGCATTTGCGAGCGGCGCGCTGGCCAGGCGGCAGCTGCAGGCCGCGGTGCAGCTGCACCTGCATGCCCTGGCCGACGACCTGCCGCCGTCCGGGCCGCTGGCGCCACGGGTGCTGGCGATGATGTCGGCGCTGCGGCTGGATCCCGGGATGTCGCTGCCGGCGCTGGCGCAGGCGGTGGGCGTATCGCCGGCGCATGCCTCGCGCAGCTTTGTCGAGGCGCTGGGCATCACGGTGCGGCAGTTCGTGCTGGCGCTGAAGATCCAGCGGGCGGCCATGCACTTCGGCAGCGGCCTGTCACTCACCGAGGTGGCCCAGCTCTCGGGCTTTGCCGATTCGGCCCACCTGTCGCGGGTGTGGGTGCGCTGCTATGGTGCCAGCCCCTCGCGCTACCTGGACGATCTGGCCCGCTCCGGGCCCGGCCGCGTGGACCACGCCTGGCGCCAGCCGGTGCGTTTTGCCACCGCCTGAGGCGCGGCCGGGCGGCTACTGCGGCGCATGGGCCTGCCACCAGGCCGCCGCCTGGGCACGGCTGTTGAGCTCGAGCTTGGTCAGGATGTTGGCCACATGCCGCTTGACCGTGTGCGGGCTGAGGTCGAGCTCGCGCGCGATCAGCTTGTTGCTGGCGCCGCGCGCGATCAGCGCCAGCACCTCGCGCTCGCGCCCGGTCACCGGCTCGGCGGCATCGGCTGCGGCGGTGCCGGGCGCGCCGGCTGAACCCGGCGTGTCGTCGCGCTGGCCGGCGGCCGTGGCGGTGCCGGCCCAGTCCTGCAGCCTGGCCTGCAGCGGCGCGGACAGTGCGCTGCCCCAGGGCAGGCCGGCCAGCTCGCGCAGCACATCCTGTGCAAACAGCAGGCCGCCGGGCTGCGGCTGCTGCAGCAGGTCGGCCAGTTCGTCCGCACAGGCGGGCAAGGGCTCGTGCTGCAGACGCCAGCGCAGCAGGCGCAGCCGGGTTTCGGCCACCTGGCCATACAGGTCGTAGGCGGCGGGCTCGGCCAGGCCGCTGCGCCAGTGCTGCTCGGCCTGCGCCTGCTGGCCGCGCAGCCAGGCCAGGTTGCCGCGCAGGCCCCACAGCGGCTGCAGGCGCCGCGGCTGCAGATCGACCAGCACCGCGGCCAGGGCATCCAGCCGCGCCAGCAGGTCGGCCAGCAGCGTGGCGTCGTTGCAGCGGGCAGCCAGCCGCGCGCACGCGAACAGCAGGTGCCACACGCCCCAGTCGCCATAACTTTGCGGCAGCGTGGCCAGGCGCTCGTCGATCAGCGCGCGCAGCCGCGGCAGGTCTTCGTCAAAGGCCGCCAGCGTGCTGTGCAGCGCCAGCGCATGGTTGCGGGTGATGAGCTGGTGGCCGGTCCAGCGGGCATCGTCCTCGGCGCGTTCGAGCAAGGCGCGCGCGTCGTGGCTGCGGCCCTGCCACAGCTGCAGCCAGGCCTGGCTCAGCAGGGCCAGCGCGCGCAGCGGCAGCGGCTGGTCGCCCAGGATGGCCAGCGCGCCCTCGGCCCAGCGCGCAATCCACGGCGCGATGCCGGGGCACAGGGTCTGGCGCGGCGGCGGCACGGTGCTGAACCAGTGGCGCAGCTCCAGGCGCTGCTCGAGCCGCTGCACCAGCAGCGCAAAGGCCGGCGTCACCTCGTCGAAGCGGCAGGATTCCAGCGCCCGCCAGGTGCGCGCCAGCGCCAGCGTGGCCTGCAGCGGCTCGTCGGACGGCGCCTGCGCCGCCAGGCTGTCGATCAGCGCGCCGGCATCGCTGAGCCGCCCCAGGCCGATCTGCGTGATGGCCCGCTGCGCGCGCGCGCGGAAGGCGTTGAGCTCGTCGCCGCGCTCCATGAACAGCGCCTCGGCGCGGGCGAAATGGTGCTCGGCCTGGCGCGTGTCCCACAGCGCCCAGCGCAGCATGCCCTGCACATGCTGCACCTCGGGGCTGCGCGCGGCCATGTCGGGCGGAAAGTGGCTGCACAGCTGGCGCAGGGTTTCGTTGCCGCCACGCTCGGTGGCGATCTGCGCGGCGGCCTCGAACAGCGCCTCGGCCGCCGCCTCGTGCGCGCCGGCCTGCAGCAGCAGGGCCTGGCGACGCACCGGGTCGAGTGCCAGTGCCGCGGCATGGCGCAGCAGGCGGGGTTCATCCTGCGGCCGCTCCAGGCGCAGGCGGTGGCGCAGCGCATCGCGAAACAGGTCGTGCAGGCGCAGCGTGGGCTGGGCCTCGTCGATCACCACCACAAACAGCCCGTGGCGCACGATGGCGTCCAGCCAGCGCAGCGGCTGTGCCTCGCCGCTCACCGCGGCGCAGCGCGCCGGGTCCAGCTCGTGCAGCACCGAGGTGTCGAGCAGAAAGCGGCGCAGGCCGGGCTCCAGCCCTTCCAGCACCTCGCTGCTGAGCAGATCGAAGGCCGCGCGGTCGATCGTGCTGCCCTGGGCCTGCGCGCCGCTGAGCGCCAGGCGCAGGCCGGCGGGCCAGCCGGCGGTGCGCGCATGCAGCTGGCGCGCCGTCTCGGGCGGCCAGCCGGCCACGGCCATCAGCGCGCAGCTCTCGGCCTCGGCAAAGCGCAGCGCGGCCTCGTCAAATTCCACCAGCGCGCCGCGCCCGCGCAGCCCGGCCAGGCGCAGCGCCGGCTGCTGGCGCGCGGCCAGCGCCAGCGTCCAGTGCGGCGGCAGGCGGTGCAGCAACAGATCGAGAAAGCGCAGCGCCGCCTCGTCGCGCAGGTGCTGCACATCGTCGAGCGCGATCACGCCATGCGCCACGCCGCAGGCGTCCAGTGCATCGGCCAGCAGGGCCGCCAGATCGGGCAGGGCCTCGGGCCGCGCGCACAGGTCGAGCAGGGCCTCGGGCGCCTGGCGCCAGGGCAGATCGTGCGGCTCCAGCGCCAGCAGCAAGGCCTCGATCAGCACGCGCAGCGTGTCGCCTTCGTCCAGCGCCACCCACACCCGCGCGGTGTCGGCGGGCAGCTGTTCAAGGCCGCGCGCCAGCAGCACCGTCTTGCCGCAGCCGGCGGGCGCGCACAGCAGCACGCAGGCCGCATCGGCCAGGCTGGCGGCCAGCCGCGCCTCCAGCGCCGGCCGGTCCAGCAGGGCGCCGGCGCGCAGGCGCGGCGGGCGGATCTTGGCGGTGGGAAAGACCATCGGCCGATGGTAGCGGCCACCCCATGCAGGCGCGCGTCGGCCAGACGGGCCACTTTTTGGGGGGCGAGGAGCCATCGCCCGAGGCGGCGGCCATGGCCGACCATGGCCCATGGGCTGGCCCGTCATGGCGATGCGCCGCACCGGGCCGCTGGCCACACTGCTGACCATCGTTGACCCCCCCCACAGGCCCTGCCGCCATGCCCCAGACCCACGCCCCAGCGCATGCCCCGCGCCCCGATCTCTACGCCGCCATGCACAAGGGCCTGCGCCTGTTCATGACCGACACGCTGGCCGGCCTGGGCCGCCTGGACCCGGCCGATGGCCAGGCGCTGCACCACACGCTGGGCCAGCTGGACTTGCTGCTCGCGCTGTGCACGCGCCACCTGCAGCAGGAGAACGGCGTGATCCACCCCGCGCTGGAGGCGCGCCGCCCCGGCCTGAGCGCGCGCATCGGCGCCGAGCACGACGACCAGCTGCAGGCCATGGCCGACCTGGCTGCCGAGCGCCAGGCCCTGGCCGCGCAGCCGCAGGCGGCCGTGGCGCTGCGCCTGTACCGGCGCACCAGCCGCTTCGTGGCCGAGCACTTCGAGCACATGCTGGCCGAGGAATCGCGCCTGAGCGTGGCGCTGGCCGAGCTGTACAGCGATGCCGAGCTGGCCGAGTTGCAGCACCGCCTGCTGGCCGCCATGCCGCCCGACGAGCTGCTGCTGGCCTGGCGCTGGATGCTGCCGGCGCTGAGCCCGCAGGAGCGCGCAGCCCAGCTGGCCGCGCTGTCCGCCACGCAGCGCGCGCCGGTGCTCGAGCTGGCGCGCGCGCAGCTGGGCGAGGCCGGCTGGCGCCAGCTGTGCCAGACGCTGCCTGGCGAATCCACCGAATCCCCCCCCACCGCCGGCTGAGGCCAGCCCCATCGCCCTTTCCAAGGAGTTCTCCATGTTCCGCCGTGTTCGCCGTGCCCCTCAAGCCATCGTCCAGCCGCACACCGCATGGCGCCGCGCCGGCGCCGTGCTGGCCTGTCTGGCCGGCCTGGCCGCCACCCCGGCCCGCGCCCTGACCGTGCAGCTGTTCCAGGACGGTTTTGCCGATGGCGCCACGCTGAGCGGCCAGCTCAGCGGCGAGGATGCCGACGGCGACGGCTACCTGGTGGCCGTGGAGCTCAGCAGCTTTGCGCTGCACTGGAGCGGCAACCGCGCCGTGGCCGCCTTCGACCAGGGCATGGACGAGCGCGCCAGCCTCTACCTGCACCTGGGCACGATGCGGCTGGAGCACCTGGCCACGCTCACGCAGACCGGCGACGGCGAGCGCCTGTTCAGCTACGACAGCTACGGCTGGCCGGGCTACGACATCCCCGGCCGCGTGCTGGACGAGCGCGCGCAGACGCTGTCGCTCAGCTGGCAGCCGATGACGCTGACCGCCGCCGTGCCCGAGCCGCAGGCGCTGTGGCTGCTGGCGGCCGGCCTGGGCCAGCTGGGCTGGCTGATGCGCCGGCGGCGCTGAACACCGCGGCCGGCGCCCGGCCGTTGCGAAGCTGCGCAGCTGCGATCATCGGCGCATGCACGCCTTGTTGAACGCCATCGCCACGATGGCCCCCCGCGCCGACGCGCACCGCATCTTCCACGGCCGCGGCGGCCTGCACCCGGGCTGCGAGCACTGGGTGCTGGATGCCTTTGCGCCCGTGTTCGTGCTCACCAGCTTCCAGCCGGTGAGCGATGAGGCGCTGGCCGCGGTGCATGCCGCGCTGGCCGAACGCTGGGCGCAGATCGCCCCCGGCGAGCCGCTGAACTGGGTGGCGCAGACGCGCATCGAGGGCCGCGCCGAGACGCGGCTGATGGCCGGCAGCGTGCCCGAGCCGCATGCCGTGCGCGAAGACGGCGCGCTCTACCGCGTGCATGTCGCCAAGGGCCAGAACCACGGCCTGTTCCTAGACATGGCCGCGGGCCGGCGCTGGGTGCGCGCGCACTGCGCCGCGAACCCCGGCCTGGAGGTGCTGAACCTATTTGCCTACACCTGCGCGTTTTCGGTGGTGGCGCTGCAGGCCGGCGCGCGCCATGTGCTCAACCTCGACATGGCGCAGGGCGCACTGTCGATCGGCCAGCAGAACCACCGCCTGAACGGCCTGGCCGATGGCGCCAGCTTTCTGGCGCACGACCTGTTCAGCACCTGGGGCAAGGTGAACCGCAGCGCGCCCTATGGCCTGGTGATCGTCGATCCGCCCAGCTACCAGAAGGGCAGCTTCGTGGCCACGAAGGACTACGCCCGCCTGATCCGCCGCCTGCCCGAGCTGCTGACGCCCGGCGGCCACGCGCTGCTGTGCCTGAATGCACCCGAGCTGCCCGAGGCCTTTCTGCACGAGCAGCTGATGGCCCAGGCGCCGCAGCTGCAGGTGCTGCAGCGCCTGCCCAACCCGCCCGAGTTTGCCGATGTCTCGCCCGACCGGGCGTTGAAGGTGCTGGTGGTGCGCGCGCCGGGCTGAGCCCTGGGGCGCGGCGACAATGCCGGCGATGGAACAGATCGATTTTCCGCTGCGCGGCGAGTTCATCCCGCTCGACAGCCTGCTCAAGGCCACCGGTGCGGCGCCCAGTGGCGCCATGGCCAAGATCATGGTGGCCGAGGGCCGGGTGCAGGTGGATGGGCGGGACGAGTTGCGCAAGACGGCCAAGATCCGCGCCGGCCAGGTGGTGCAGCTGTCGTCGGGGCGGCAGGGCCTGCGCATCCGCGTGCTGGCCGGCGACGACGCTACGGACGGCCCGCCCGAACCGGCTGCATAAAACATTCCGCCTGGCTGGCGCAGCCGGCCGCGCGGGCGCGCTTAAGCTGGCGCCACCATGACACGCCCCACCCTCATCGGCCTGGATGCCGACGACACGCTCTGGCACAACGAGCCGCTGTTCCGCATGACCCATGCGCGCTTCGACGCGCTGCTTGAACCCTGGGCCGATGCCGACACCGTGGCCAGCCACCTGGCCGCCGTGGAACGCCGCAACCTGGGCACCTACGGCTATGGCGCCAAGGGTTTCACGCTGTCGATGCTGGAAACCGCGCTCGACCTGTCGCGCCGCGAGGTGCCGGTCGAGGTGCTGCACCAGATCCTGGCCGCCGGCCGCGAACTGATGCGCCACCCGATGGAGCCGCTGCCGGGCGTGGCCGAGGCGCTGCCGCGGCTGGCCGCCATCGCGCCGCTGGTGCTGATCACCAAGGGCGACCTGTTCCACCAGGAGACCAAGCTGGCGGCCTCGGGCCTGGGCCGCTTCTTCCACGGGGTGGAGATCGTCAGCGAGAAGACGGCCGACACCTACCGCCGCGTGGCCGCACGCCACGGCGCCATGCCCGAGGCCACGCTGATGGCCGGCAACTCGGTGCGCTCGGACATCCTGCCGGCCCTCGATGCCGGCTGCCATGCGGTGCTGATCCCCTACCCGCTGGTGTGGGCGCACGAGGCGGCCGAGGTGCCGCACGGGCATGCGCGCTTCATGCAGTGCGAATCGCTGGCGGCGCTGGCCGGCTGGCTGGAGGCCTTGCCCCAGGCCGCCCAGGCCGATCAGGCCGATCAGGCCGGCGCCTGATGCGGCGCGGCAGCCCCGGGTCCCTGCGGCCGCTCGTCGATCGATTCCACCAGGCGCACATAGCTGCCGTCCGACAGCTGCAGCCGCACCCAGCGCATGTGGCAGGGCAGGATGCTCAGCGCGTCGCTGTGGCGTGCGCCGGTGTCGAAGCGGATCTCGGGCGGCGCCGGCTCGTACCAGCCGCGCGCGGCCAGCTGGGCCTCGGCGCGCACGATGTCCTCGGTGGCATAGCGCCACAGCGCGCGGCCCAGCAGATCGGCCAGCGGCACATGGAACTGCGCCTGGCGCAGCGGCGAGGCCGCCAGCAGCCGGTGCGTGAGGTCGCAGATCAGGTGCACCGGCTGGGTGTTGTGCCGCACCAGCCGGGCCAGCATGTGGTCGGCCGCGCTGTCCAGCCGCGCCGACAACAGCGTGCGCAGGCGCCGGGCCTCGTCGGCATCGGGCGCGGCGAGGCCGTTCTCCCAGCGCGACAGCGTGGGCTGCGAGATGCCCAGCAGCTGCGCCGCATGCGCCTGCTTGACGCGGCGCAGCGCGCGCCAGGTGCGCAGGCTGCGCGCCAGGTGGCGCGGGTCGCCGCTGTGGATGGCCGGATCGGTGCTCACGGCGCCGATTGTCGCCAAGCCGGTGCGGCGTGCGCCATGCCCGGGGGCCGGCCATGAGCGCCGCCCCCTTGCAGCCGGCCTCGCCCTGGCCGGCCATCCTGCTGCTGTATGCCGCCGGGCTGATGGCCGCGGCGCAGCTGGGCAAGCTGTCGGCGCTGGCGCCGCTGTTCACACCGGCGCTGGGCCTGAGCCTGGCTGGCGCGGCCTGGGCCATCTCGCTGCTGGAGGTGGGCGGCGCCACGCTGGGCGCCGTGGCCGGCCTGCTGGCCCAGCGCTGGGGCCTGCGGCGCAGCTTGCAGGCGGGCCTGGTGGCGCTGGCCGTGGCCGGCCTGGGCAGCGCCACGGCCCAGGGCCAGGCCAGCCTGCTGGGCTGGCGCCTGCTGGAAGCCGCCGGCTACCTGAGCGTGACCGTCACCGCGCCGGTGCTGATCGTGCGCCTGAGCCTGGCCGCCGGCAGCCACACGCAGATGCTGGCCATGACGCTGTGGAGCACTTTTGTGCCGGTGGGCCTGGCGCTGGGCGCCAGCGGGGCCGCCGCTGCGGCACTGCCGCTGGGCTGGCGCGGCGCGCTGCTGGCCGGCGGCCTGCTGGCCGCCGGGTTGGCCGTGGCCATGCGCTGGTGCTGGCCCGCCGCCGCCGAGGCCGCCGCAGACCGCGCCGATGCGGCCAGCGAGGCCCGCCACCGCGCCGAACGCGCCGCCAGCCATGGCCCCGAAGACAGTGCCGCCCACCGCCTGGCCCTGCGCGAGATGGCGCGTCCCGGCGTGGCCGCCTGGTGCCTGGCGCTGGGCTTCGGCCTGTTTGCGCTGTTCGAGGTGGGCCTGCTGGGCCTGCTGCCCACGCTGCTGGTGCAGCAGGCCGGCCTGAGCCCGGCCGCTGCCGGGCAATGGACCGGCGTGGCCTCGCTGTCTGCCGTGGGCGGCAGTGCGCTGGCGGCACTGCTGCAGCGCCATGGCGTGCCGGCACGCTGGCCCGCGCTGGCGGCGCTGGCGCTGCCGGCGGCGCTGCTGTGGGGCATCTTCCGGCCCGCGCCCGATGCCGCCTGGGCCGTGGGCCTGGCCATTGCCAGCAACCTGCTGGGCGGCCTGTTCGCCAGCTATGCCTTCGCGATGCTGCCGCGTGTGGCGCCGCGCCCGGCGCAGCTGGTGCGCGTGAACGGCCTGATCACGCAGTGCGGCGCCAGCGGCAGCCTGCTGGGCCCGCCGCTGATGGCCGCCGGCGTGGCCTGGGGCGGCTGGCATGGTGCGGCGGCGCTGGGCGTGCTGATCACGCTGCCGGCGCTGCCACTGGCGTGGCGGGCGTTTGCCGCGCGTTGACGGCATTGGGCGGCCGGCCGGGGCCTGCGCAGCGGCTGGCCACCACGCCGCGCCGAGGGCGAAATAAATACTCCCACACCAAACCGGCCGTGCCCGCCCGGCTTGGCTAGGATCACAGGCCCGGCCACGCCACGCTGCCCACCTTCATGATGCTGGACGCCACCACGCTGCTGACCACGAATGCGTTGCTGTCATCGGCCGCCGCGGCAGTCATGGCGGTGGTGCTGCGCACCCGCAAGACCTATCCCGGCTTCGGCTTCTGGACCGCCAGCCTGGCGTGCATGGCGCTCGGCGCGGCCTTGCTGATTCCCGGCGTGCTGCCGTCCAGCTGGGCGGCGCGCATGGTGCGCAATGCCCTGCTGGTGGCCGGCCATGTGCTGCTGCTGCGCGGCATGCTGGCCTTTCGTGGCCTGCGCGCCAGCGCCTGGCTGGAGGTCGGGCTGGGCACGCTGTTCCTGCTGCCCTTTGCCTACCTCAGTCTGGACGCCGGACAGCTGGATGCGCGCATCGTCTACTACGGGCTGTTCTCGGGCTCGCTGAGCCTGGCCACGGTGATCGTCACGCTGCGGCGGCGCCCGCCGCACTTCGGCTCCAACGACCGCCTGCTGGCGCTGTGGCTCACGCTGCTGGCGCTGATCTCGTACCTGCGCGCCGCGCAGGAGATCGGCGACGTGAGCACGGCCTTCGAGGTCATCAAGGGCTTCGGCGGCATCTATGCGCTGGTGCAGATCCTGTCGGTGCAGCTGGTCACGCTGACGCTGATCAGCATGAACTCGCAGCGCATCGAGTGGGAGCACCGGGCCAGCGCCCAGCAGCTGCGCTCGATGGGCGACAACCTGCCCGCCGGCTTCGTCTACCGCTACCGGGTGGACGGCAGGCAGCGCCGCTTCGAGCATGTCAGCGGCGGCATCGAGGCCACCGCCGGCCTGAAGCCGGCCGAGGTGATGCGCGATGCCGAGCCGCTGTTCGCGATGCTGGCGCCCGAGGCGCGCGAGCACTACACCGCCGACGAGCACCGCAGCGCCGCCACGCTGGACGACTACCACGGCACGCTGCCCTTCGTGCTGCAGGACGGCCGGCGTCGCTGGCTGGACGTGCGCTCGCGGCCGCAGCGCCAGCCCGACGGCGCGACGATCTGGGACGGCGTGGCGCTGGACGTGACCGAGCGCATCAACGACCGCGCGCGTGCCGAGCGCCAGGCCGGCTTCTACCGCTGCCTGTCGCAATGCAATGCCGCCGTCGCGCGCTGCGACAGCGAGCAGGCACTCTTCGATGCCGTGTGCCAGGCCATCATCGACGCCGCCGGCATGCGCCTGGCCTGGCTGAGCCTGCGCGATGCCGGCGGCGCGCTGCAGGTGCGTGCGCAGGCCGGCGCGCCGGCCGAGCTGCCGCTGGTGCTGCAGCTGGCACTGCAGGGCGGCACCGGCCCCGCCACGCCGGCGCTGCACGGCACCACGCCGCTGTGGTGCCAGGACGTGCAGCGCGACCCGCGCACCCGTGACTGGCAGGCCCGGGTGCCGCAGGCCGGCATCCAGGCCCTGGCCTCGCTGCCGGTGCAGCGCGGCGGCGCGGTGGTGGGCACCCTGACCATCTGCGCCGGCGAGGCCCAGGCCTTCGACGACGAGACCCAGCATCTGCTGGTCGACCTGGCGGCCAACGTGAGCTTTGCGCTGGACAACCTCGACCGCGAGGCCGCGCGGCGCCAGGCCCAGGAGGCGCTGGACGCGCACCGCCAGCAGCTGGAGGACACGGTGGCGCGCCGCACGCGCCAGCTGGCCGAGGCCGGCCAGCGTGCCGAGGCGGCCAGCCTGGCCAAGAGCGCCTTCCTGGCGAACATGAGCCACGAGATCCGCACCCCGCTCAACGCAATGATCGGCATGGCGCACCTGATCCGGCGCGAGGCCCTGAGCCCGCGCCAGAGCGACCGGCTGCACAAGCTGGAGGCGGCCTCGCACCACCTGCTGGAGGTGCTGAACGCGGTGCTCGACCTGTCCAAGATCGAGGCCGGCAAGATGGCGCTGGATGATGTGCCGCTGCGCGTGGAGGCCATCGTGGCCAATGTGCTGTCGATGCTGGACGAGCGTGCAGAGGCCAAGCACCTGCAGCTGCGCAGCGATGTCGACCGCATGCCCGCCGATCTGGTGGGCGACCCGGTGCGCCTGCAGCAGGCCTTGCTGAACTACGCCAACAATGCCGTGAAGTTCACCGAGCAGGGCGGCCTGACCATCCGCGCCCGGCTGGCCGAGCTGACGGGCGACAGTGCCTTGCTGCGCTTCGAGGTGCAGGACACCGGCATCGGCATCGCGCCCGAGGTGCTGCCGCGGCTGTTCGCGGCCTTCGAACAGGCCGATGCGTCGAGCACCCGGCGGGCCGGCGGCAGCGGCCTGGGCCTGGCCATCACGCGCAAGCTGGCCGAGCTGATGGGCGGCGAGGCCGGCGCCAGCAGCCAGCCAGGTGTGGGCAGCAGCTTCTGGTTCACCGTGCGCCTGCGCCGTGACCTGGTTGCGGCCGGCCTCGGCCCACAGGCCGCTGCGCAGGGTGCCGAGCAGGCCATCCGCCAGCGCCATGCCGGTGCCCGCGTGCTGCTGGCCGAGGACAACGCGGTGAACGCCGAGGTGGCCCAGGCCCTGCTGGAAGATGCGGGCCTGGTGGTGGAGCTGGCCGAGGACGGCATGGCCGCGGTGCGCCTGGCACTGGCGCGCGATTACCAGCTGGTGCTGATGGACATGCAGATGCCGGGCATGGACGGCCTGGACGCCTGCCGCACGATCCGCCAGCGCCATGCCTCGGCGGCGCTGCCCATCATCGCGATGACGGCCAACGCCTTTGCCGAGGACGAGGCCCACTGCCGCGCGGCCGGCATGGACGACTTCGTCAGCAAGCCGGTGAACCCGGACAGCCTGTACCGGCTGCTGCTGCACTGGCTGGACCGGGCCAGGCCGGCCGCAGCGGCGCGCTGACGCGCCGCCGCGCTGTCTTCAGGCGATCACGGCACCCGCGCCCCGGGCGCGATGATCGGCGGCGCCGCGTTCAGCGTCTCGATGGCAAAGCCGGCCGCGGCCTTGTAGCGGGCCATGAAGGCCTCGCGCTCGGCGGCGGGAATCACGTCGTCGATGTTGTCGAACACGCCGCCGCAGCGCTCGTCCACCAGGCCCAGGATGCCGAAGGGCCCGGCGCCGCGGTTGCGCAGCACCAGGGCCGAGATGTCGGCGCACAGGCGCTGGTCATAGGCGGCCAGCGCGGCCGGGCCCACGCCGTGGGCCAGCAGCTCGGCGCCCAGCACACGCGCATCCACGATGGCCTGGCTGGCGCCGTTGCTGCCCACCGGGTACATCACATGCGCGGCGTCGCCCAGCAGCGCGACACGGCCACCGCCCTGGCCATCCACCCAGGTCGGCACCGGATCGCGGTCGATCATCGGGTACTCGAAGACCTCGGCCGCGCCGCGCAGCATGGCCGGCACGTCCAGCCAGCCGTAGTTCCAGCCCTCGAAG
>CAYPDO010000023.1:0-19778 GCA_964409495.1 uncultured Bordetella sp. | reverse complement strand
GTGGATGCCGAGGGCTTTTTGTACCTCACCGACCGCAAGGCCTACATGATCATCTCGGGCGGCGTGAACATCTACCCGCAGGAAGCCGAGAACGTGCTGATCACCCACCCCAAGGTGGCCGATGTGGCGGTGCTGGGCGTGCCGAATGAAGAGTTCGGCGAAGAGGTCAAGGCCGTGGTGCAGCCCCGCGACATGGCCGATGCCGGCCCCGAGCTGGAGGCCGAGCTGATCGCCTGGTGCCGCAGCCAGCTGTCAGCGATCAAGTGCCCGAAGAGCGTTGACTTCGACCCAGAACTGCCGCGCCACCCGACTGGCAAGCTCTACAAGCGCCTGCTGAAGGATCGCTACTGGGCGGGGCACGCGTCGCGGATCGTGTGACGCTGGCGCGATCCTGCGGCCGCAAGCCAGATCAGAGAGCCGCCCGCGCCGCCTCATACCCCTCGTACGAAGCCTTCAGCACCGCGTGGTTCAGCAGCACCTCGGCCTTCAGCGTGCTGCCGCTGGCATCGAAGATCATCGAGCGCACCCAGTAGCTCTCGGTGCGCTTGCTCTCGGCCAGGGCGACGACTTCGCGGCGGATCAGGTAGGGCTCGTCGACGAACAGCGGGCCGTCGACCATGCGGATTTCCAGATCAGCGAACAGGCCCACCACCGGCTGCTTGACCTCGAAGCCGGCCTGGCCGTTGGTGTATTCGGCCAGCACGCTCACCATCTCCAGCGGCACGATGGCGCGGCCCCAGGGGTTGCCGTCGCCACCGGATGAGTACCAAGGCGAGTTCTCGGTGATCTTGGCCAGCTTGTCGGCCAGCGAGAACGGGTACAGCGCGCCCATGTGCTGGCTGGCGCCCATGCGCACCGGCTCGTCAATCACGCCGCGCTGGCCCGCCGTCAGCGCCGACAGGATCACCAGCTTCTCGGGCGGGCGCAGCTGGGCCATGCGTTCGGACAGCAGGGTGGGCTGCGCGCCCAGCGTGGCGCTGGCTTCAAGCACCGGCGTGCCATCGGCCTTCTCGGCCCAGCAGCGTGTGCGCGTGGCACCCGGGGCCGGTGGCTCGACGAAGGCGCGCACCGATTCGCCCTCGACCACCATGTTCAGGAAGTGGCAGCTGAACGCGCCGCGCTCGAACCAGTCGCGCCCCCACACCTGCGCCAGCAGCGGCACGAACTGGCTGAAGTGCGTGGGCCCCTCGATCGGTCCGGCGCGAAAGCCCAGCTTCTCGGCCATGGCGTCGTCGTGGATCGAGGTGTGGCCGGCGTATTGCTGCTCGGCCAGCATCTGCTGAGGCTGGCGCAGCGGGCCGCAGAGGGCGATGGGGGTGGCAAAGCTCATGGCGTGACAGGCATCGGGTTCAGACAGCCGGCGAGCTTAGGCTGGCCGCCGCGGCGCGCACGTCACGCAGGCGCCAACGGTGTGGCGGCGCCCGGCTGGTGCCGCGCCCGGTAGGCGCGCGGCGACAAGCCGGTGTGGCGACGGAAGAAGCGCGAGAAGTAGGCCGCATCCTCGAAGCCCAGCTCGAAGGCCAGTTTCGACACCGGCGCGGCCACATGCACCAGCCAGCGGCAGGCCTCGCGCGTCAGGCGGTCGTGCAGCACGCGCTGCGCGTTCAGGCCGGTCTCGGCGCGCACCAGGCGGTTCAGCCGCTCGGTGGACAGGCCCAACTGGTCGGCATAACGCGACACCGGCCAGTGCGCGCGGTAGTGGGCCTCCACCAGCACCACCCAGCGCGTGTACAGCGCCGAGCGCGCGCCTGCCGCGGCCGTGCCCGGCGCCGCGCGCATGCCATCGACGCGCTCACGCTGTGCCACCTGCGCCAGGCGCCACACGATGGCGCGTGCCAGCCACACCGGCACCGGGCCGCCGGCCTCGCCGGGCGTGTCAGCCCCCTGCTGCTCAGCGGCCAGGGCCTCGAACAGGCGTTGCAGGCGCAGCACCTCGGGCGCGCCGGCATCGAGCGCCAGGCTGCGCGGCGCGGCAAACAGCGCGGCCAGCGCCGGCCCTGAGTCGGCGGCGTCGCCCTCGGCCAGCAGCGCGGCATTGAGCGTGAGCACAAAGCCGTCGGCCTGGCGCGAGAAGCGGAAGGCATGGGCCACGCCCGGCGGCACCACCAGGGCCGCCGGGCCATCGCAGCGGCTGCGTGTTTCGTCCAACAAAGCCTCGGCCCAGCCGGCCTGCAGCCACAGCACCTGGTGCAGGCCGGCATGCACATGGGCGTCGATCTCCCAGCCGTGCAGGCGACTGCGAGAGTCGATCGACTCAATGTGCAGCAGCGCCGGCGCCGGGCCACCGGCCTCGCCGTACAGCGTGAAGGCGGGCAGACGGCGCAGCGTCTGGCGGCGTGAACCCGAACTGGCCATGTCAGCCACTGTACGAGAAAAGTACCAGTCTTCGGGGGCGTTCGTCCGCTGCGCGGCAGCGCCTGCCTGCCCAGAATCCGGGCCATCACGAACACCTCACAGGAGACAAGCCATGGCCACCCTACCCACCCGCACGCAGGTCGGCATCATCGGCGGCGGGCCCTCGGGCCTGCTGCTGTCGCAGCTGCTGCATCTGCAAGGCATCCAGACCGTGGTGCTGGAGCAGCACAGCCGCGAGTACGTGCTTGGCCGCATCCGCGCCGGCGTGCTCGAGCATGGTTTCGCCGCGCTGATGCGCGAGGCCCGGTGCGCCGAGCGCATGGACCGCGAAGGCGAGATCCACGACGGCTTCTGGATCGCCCATGACGGCCGGCGCGACCGTGTCGACCTGAAGGCCCTGACCGGCGGCAACAGCGTGGTGGTGTACGGCCAGACCGAGCTGACCAAGGACCTGTACGAGGCGCGCGACAAGCTGAACGGCATCGTCATCCACAACGCCGAAGACGTGACCCCGCATGACCTGGAAGGCGCGCCCTACCTCACCTGGCGCCAGGGCGACGAGGTGCACCGCATCGACTGCGACTACATCATCGGCTGCGACGGCTTCCACGGCGTGAGCCGCAAGTCGATCCCGAAGGACAAGATCCGCGAGTTCGAGCGCGTGTACCCGTTTGGCTGGCTGGGCGTGCTCTCGCGCACCAAGCCGGTGTCGCCCGAGCTGATCTATGCCAAGCATGAGCGCGGCTTTGCGCTGTGCTCGCTGCGCTCGCAGGTGCTCAGCCGCTACTACATCCAGGTGCCGCTGACCGACACCGTGGCGCAGTGGACCGACGACTTGTTCTGGGCCGAGCTGAAGCGCCGCCTGCCGGACAGCGTGGCCGCCGAGCTGGTCACCGGCCCGGCCATCGAGAAGAGCATTGCGCCGCTGCGGTCTTTCGTGTGCGAGCCGATGCGCTTCGGCAAGCTGTTCCTGGCCGGTGACGCCGCGCACATCGTGCCGCCCACCGGCGCGCGTGGGCTCAACAGCGCCGCGTCCGACATCCATTACCTGTACCACGCGCTGCGCGACCATTACCACAATGGCAGCGACCAGGGCATGGACGACTACTCGGCCAAGGCGCTGGCCCGGGTGTGGAAGGGCCAGCGCTTCTCGTGGTGGATGACCACGCTGCTGCACCGCTTTCCCGAACGCAACCCGTTCGAGGACAAGCTGCAGGACACCGACCTGGCCTACCTGTTCTCGTCCGAGAAGGCGCTGGCCTCTCTGGCGGAGAACTACGTGGGCTTGCCGTTCTGAGTGCGGCATGGCCGGCCCGGGCCACGGCCTGGGCCCCGGCCGACAAGGTCTCGGCGGGCTTCGCCCGGCCTCGGTGCCGAGGGCAGGTCTAACCCTCGGACTCAGGGCCCGCCACATTGACAGCCTGGAAGAGCAGGCCTAGTCTGCGCAACCGTGAAATCGCTTTCAGAACGCGCTTTCAAGTGGGTCGCCGGCGGCAGCAGACCGGCGCCTTCCATCGGGACGCCAGAGCCCAGCCATCCAGGAGACAACATGCTGAAGTTGACGACCGTGGCGGTCATTGCCGCCGCATGCCTTGCCGGCGCCGCCAGCGCCACCACCAACGGCTTTGCCAACGGCGGCTTCGAAGCCGACGGCAGTGGCGGCCAGATCGCCGCCGGCTGGCTGACGGCCGCCACCAGCAGCCCGGCGTCGCGCTCGTCCGACGCCCGTTCGGGCAGCTACGCGCTGCGGCTCAGCGCGCCCAACGGCTTCGACGCATCGATCGCGCTGCAGGACTCGGTCGGCCACGGCGGCATGCCGCCGCTGACCGCAGCCTATGTCGGCGACACGCCCTGGCTCAGCTTCTGGGCCAAGGGCGACGCCAGCACCACCGGCAATGCCTTCGTGAAGCTGCAGTACTTCACCGCCAGCGGCAATGTGCTGGCGCTGGACCGGCAGTTCCAGACGCTGATCAACCCCGACAGCTGGTCGCAGATCAGCTTCCAGGCCGCGGCCATCCCCACCGGCACGACCACGCTGTTCCTGGAGATCGGCACCGCCGTCGGCCCCCTGCTGGACGGCCGCCCCAATGCCGTCCTGGTGGACGACCTGCAGTTCATGCTCGCCACCGCCGCCGTGCCCGAGCCCGCCAGCCTGGTGCTGCTGGCCGCCGGCCTGGGCTGCATCGGCGCCATCACCCGCCGCCGCCGCGGCTGAACGCAGGACGCCACGCCATGACCCTGTCACGCCAAGCCCTGTTCACCCCGCGCTGGCCGGCGCTGTCGCACGCGGCGGCCGCCCTGCTGCTCACCGGTCTGGTCACCCAAGCCCACGCCGCCGGGATCGTCGTGCTCGACACCTACGGCCCCGACATCAGCTACCTCGACGGCTGGCCCACGCCGCTGAGCGCAGGCCACAGCATCGCCGTGCCCTTCCAGCTGGGCAGCGGCGGCACGGTGCAGTCGATCCTGACCGCCATCGAACGCAACCCCGACTGGCCCAGCAGCGGCGGCGTGACGCTGGGCATCGCCCACCGTGATGGCGCCACGCCCACGGCGGCGGCCTGGCTGTACAGCAGCCGGCTGGAGGACCCGGTGGTCAACACCACGGTCACCCCCACCGGCTGGGCACTGGCCGCCGGCAACTACTGGCTGGTGGCCACGGCCGACAGCGGCTTCGCCGGCCAGTGGATCAGCGCCACCCAGGACTACAGCGGCGACTGGGCCTACACCACCGACCCCGGCACCTGGGCGGCGCAGACCTCTACCTTTCTCGGCATGCCCGGCGCCCGCATCACGCTGGCCGCCGCCGTGCCAGAGCCTGCCAGCCTCGGCCTGATGCTGGCCGGCGGCCTGATCGTCGCCGCGGCGCTGCGCCGCACGGCCCACCCCCGCCAAGGATGAACGCCATGATGCAGACAACCCGCCTCGGCCGCCTGCTCGGCGCCGTCCTGCTGGCCGCCAGCGCGGCCGCCTCGGCCAGCGTCACCAGCCCCGTGATCGGCCGGCTGCTGTGGTCCGAGGAATTCAACGACACCAGCCTGAACACCACGCTGTGGACCGCATCGAACGGCAACGGCTGCCAGATCGGCCTGTGCGGCTACGGCAACCAGGAGCTGCAGTCCTACAGCCCGAACAACCTGAGCATCGCCGACGTGCCCTTCGAGCCCGGCACGCGCGCGCTGGCCATCACGGCGCGGCGCGAGGTGAGCGGCAGCAACCAGTTCACCTCGGGCAAGATCGACACGGCGGGCAAGGTGCAGGTGAAGTACGGGATGATCGAGGTGCGCATGGCCACGCCCAAGGTCGGCGTCGGCCTGTGGCCGGCGGCCTGGCTGCTGGGCACCAGCCCGCAGACCTGGCCGCGCAATGGCGAGATCGACATCATGGAACAGGGTGGCCGCCAGCCGGCCGGCCTGCCGGCCATCTCGCCCGACCAGTTCGTCGGCGCCAACGTCATCTTCCACCACCCGGACGCCTGCGTGCCGGGCAACGAGAGCTGCGCCGCATCCACCGCCTGGCAGACCAAGAACTGGTACACGCCCAGGCGCTCGCTCGCCAACCGCTTCGTGACCTACCGCCTGTACTGGACGGACACGCAGATGCGCTTCACGGTGCTGGACAACGGCCGCGAGTACGACATGTACAAGACGCCGATCACCATCGCCTCGTCGTCGCTGCAGGCGCCGTTCTACCTGCTGCTGAACATGGCCGTGGGTGGCAACTTCACGCCGGCGGCCACGCCGGCGCAGGTGACGGCGCCACTGCCGGCCACGACCTATGTGGACCATGTGCGCGTCTATGAGCTCGACGGCCTGGGCGAGGTGCGGCTGGGGGTGGGCATCCAGCCCGAGGTGGGCAAGTTCGGCGTGTTCACCGACACCACGCCGGTGAACAACGGCCAGACGCTGGGCGCGTCGGCCGATTTCTTCATCTGGAACACCGGCTCGATGAGCGGCGGCAGCCTGGCGCCGTTCGAAGGGCCCAATGTGCTGGCGCTGAACTACTTTGCGCCGGGGCAATGGTTTGGCGGCGCCGTGCAGTCGCGGCAGGCGCACGACATGAGCGGCTTCCGCAACGGCAGCATCAAGCTGAAGATCAAGGCTCCTGCCAACCTCGCCTTCCGCATCGGCATCCTGGACACCTACACCAACCACGGCTGGGTGACCTTCCCTGCCAACACCACCGCCTACGGCCTGGTGCGCAATGGCGAGTGGGGCACGGCCACCATCCCGGTGGCCGAGATTGCCGGGCCGCTGGTGGCACTGCAATCCATGAACTCGCTGTTCGAGTTCCTGAGCGTCGATGGCGCCAACCCGACCGCGCCCTTCCAGCTGGCCTTCGACGACATCGTCTGGGATTCCGGCGTGCCGGGCAGCAGCCCGGTGACGCTGAGCGCGAGCGTCGCGCCGGCCATGGCGGGTGCCACCGCCCGCCCGGCCGTGCTGACGGGCCAGGCCACCCAGACCGGCGCCGCGATGCTGGCCTTCAGCGCACCGGCCAGCGGCTGGGTGGACCTGCACTACAGCGTCAACGGCGGCGAAACGCGCACCGTGCGCATGGCCCAGGACGGCGCCACCGGCCGCTACACCGCCACGGGCCTGAAGCGCGGCGACACCGTGGCCTACCGCTTCACGGCCTGGGACCCGGCCCGCCGGCTGGCCGTGGATTCGGCACTGAAGACCACGGTCATGCGCTAGGCGCCGCCGCGGCAGCCCGCACCCGGGTGCGCGCGGATGCGGGCCTCGCGCCCGCGGCCGCGGCCCCGGGCCCGGCGCACGCTCAGCCGCCCACGCGCTGGATGGCCGCCGTCAGCGCCGGCGGCGTGCGCAGCGTCTGCGCGATCACGCAGTAGCGCTCGGTCAGGCGCAACAGCGTGGCCAGTTGCTCGTCGCTGGCCGGTGAATCCACCTCGAAGCGCAGGCGGATGTCGCTCAGGCCCACCGGCGCGTCCTTGGCGATGCCCAGCGTGCCGCGGAAATCGCCCTCGCCTTCCACCACCACGCGCACGCTGCGCCAGGGCACGGCCATGGCCGTGGCCACCACGTTGAAGGTGACACCCGCGCAGGCCACCAGGGCCTCCAGCAGCATGTCGCCCGAGCAGGCCTGGCTGCCATCGCCACCGGCCGCCGGGTGCAGGCCGGCGTCAAACGTGGCAAAGCGGTTCTCGATGCGCACCGCGGGCTGCCCGGGCAGCAGCGTGCCGCTGGCCTGGAAGGTATGGCGCGCGGCGGCAGGATCGGCCTGGTAACGGGCCTTGATCGGCGCCTGCAGCGCACGCAGTTCGTCGGCATTCATCGGGATTCTCCGGGGTTCGGCGGGCACCGGGGTGACGCCTGGGTGTCGGCGGCCGGCGGCATTGCCGGCCTATGCTGCGGCATCGTCCGCCGGCACGGTGCCGGCTGTCCAGCCCGGAGATGCCCGCCATGCCCCAGCCCATGTCGAACCCGCTGGCCGACCTGCTGGCCTGTCTGGTGGCTGCGCGCCACTGCCCCGGCGCGCTGGCCCTGGTGGAACGCGCCGGGCAGGTGCTGGCACGCGAGGCCACCGGCCATGTGCGGCCCGACGGCGCCAGCGCCATGCATGCCGGCGTGCGCTTTCGCATCGCCTCGCTGACCAAGCCGGTGGTCACCGTGACCGCGCTGATGCTGGTGGACGAAGGCCGGCTGGCGCTGGACGCGCCGCTGGGCGACTACCTGCCCGTGCTGCGCCAGCTGCGCCTGGCCGGCAGCGTGGCGCCGCAGCGCGCGCCCACGGTGCGCGACCTGATGCGCCACACCTCGGGCCTGGCCTACCCGTTCGAGATCGCCGATCCGGCGCTGCGCGAGGCCTGGCTGGGCGCCGGCATCTCGGCGGCCATGACCGGCCTCGATCCGGCCAGCTTCCAGGCCCGCATCGCCGCGCTGCCGCTGGTGGCCGAGCCGGGCCGGGCCTTCCGCTACGGCTATTCCACCGATGTGCTGGGCTGCATCGTCGAGGCGCTGGACGGCGTGCCGCTGGCCCAGGCACTGCAGCGGCGCCTGTTCACGCCGCTGGGCATGGCCCACACCGGCTTCGAGCTGCGGCCCGGCGAGGCGGCCGATCTGGCCGAGGCGCACCCGGAGGATGCCGCCTGGCACGCCACCATCCCGCCCATCGGCCGGCGCACGCCCGGAGCGCCGTGGATCGACAGTGGCGGCGGCGGCCTGATCAGCACGCTGGACGACTACGCCGCCTTCGCCCGCCTGCTGGCCGATGGTGGCGTGGTGGCCGGTGGCAGGCGCCTGCTGTCAGAGGCGATGGTGGCCGAGATGTTCCGCAACCAGCTGCCGGCCGGCGTGGACGGGCCGGCGGCCTACTGCGGCCCGGGTTACGGCTTCGGCCTGGGACTGGCCGTGCGGCTGGACTGGGGCCCGGCGGCCATGCCCAGCACGGCGGGCGAGGGCGTGTGGTCGGGCATCAGCGGGCCGGCGCTGTTCGTGCAGCCGAAAGAGCGCTGGTTCGCGCTGATGATGTGCGCCAACATGGCCTCGCGCATGCTGTGCCGGCTGGCCTTCCGGCGCGAGGCCGGGCGCCTGTAGGCCGGGCTATCGCAAGGGCGGGCGCCGCAGCGGCAGGCTGGCCTGCACGCGGTGGCCGGTGCTGCCCAGCGCGAACGACAGGCGCCCGCCCAGCCGCGTGATCACCTGGTGGGCAATGGCCAGGCCCAGGCCGAAGCCCGGCACGCCGCGGCTGGCGTCGCCGCGGGCAAAGGCCTGCAGCAGGTTTTCGGCATCGTCGGGCGGCAGGCCCGCGCCGGCATCGGTGACGCGGATGACCGCATCCTCGCCCTCGACCAGCACCTCCACCAGCACTGGTGTGCGGCCATGCTTGAAGGCGTTGTCGATCAGGTTGACCAGCACCCGGTCGAGCAGCAGGCCCGGCGCGCGGCTCAGCGCCAGGCGCTCGGGCGCCAGCAGGCGCAGCACCGGCAGCGGCCGCTCGAAGCGCGCCACCACCTGGCGTGCGGTGGCGGCCAGGTCCACCTCGTCTTCCAGGTCCAGATCCAGCGTGCTGGCGCGCACGAACTCCAGAAAGCTGCCGATCAGCCGGTCGGCATGGTCGACATTGCGCGTGATGGCGGCCACGCCGTCCTCGTTGTCGGCCGCCTCGGGCAGCATCTCGGCGGCCAGGCGGATGCGGCTGAGCGGGCTGCGCAGGTCATGCGACACGCCGGCCAGCAGCAGTGCACGCTCGCGCTCGTTGCGCTTCAGGCGCAGCGCCAGCCGGGTGTAGGCGGCGTCCATCTCGATCAGTTCGGGCGGCGCGCCGCGGTTCACGCGCGCCAGCGTGGGCAGGGCCGGCTCGTTGCCGGTCTCGGCATGCACCTGCATGCGCTGGCGCAGCCGGGCCATCGGCCGCGTCACGCGGCGGGCGAAGTTCCAGCTCACGGCGGCAATCACGATCAGCAGCAGGCCGAAGACCACCGTGGTGCGCAGCGTCCAGCGCGGCAGTACCGCGGGCGCGCGCCCGCTCAGCCAGATGCCGGGCCCGGTGGCGGCCGGCACATGCGTCCACATCGTGATCTGGCCATCGGTCAGCGCCACAAGGATCCGGTCGACCGCCACGCCGCGCAGCACCAGCGCCTCGCGCAGGATCCGGGCCGAGGGCCAGCCGGTGACATCCACGCGCAGGCCCTGCGGCACACCGGCGTGGCGCTGGTAGCCGCCGGGCAGGCCCATCACCGGCGTGGGGTAGACCGCCGGCGGCCGCGCCAGCGCCGACTTGAACAGCGGCGCCCACACCTCGGCGAACTGCGGCACCTGCAGCATGTTGCGCTCGGTGATGACCAGCCAGCCGAAGATCATCACGCAGCTCAGCACCAGCACCAGCTGCGCCAGCAGCAGGCGCATGAACAGCGAATCAATCCGCGCGGGAATCATCGCGCGCGGCCGGGTTCAGCGCGATGAAGCGCGGCACGAACGCATAGCCTTCGCCGCGCACGGTCTCGATCCAGTCATTGCCGGGCGTGGCGCTGGCCAGGCGCCGCCGCAGCCGGCCCACCTGCACATCCACCGTGCGGTCCAGCGGCCGGTAGGCGCTGGACTGCACCGCGTCGCTGAGCTGCTCGCGCGACACCGCGGCGCCGGGCTGGCGCGCCAGCTCGACCAGCAGCTTGAACTCGGTGCTGGTCAGCGCCACGGCGCGGCCGTCCACCAGCACCTCGCGGCGGATCAGGTGGATGGTGAGGTTGCCGAAGCTCCAGTGCGTGGTCGGCAGGCTGGCGGCCGGCGCCTTGCGCCGCAGCAGCGCACGCAGCCGGGCCACCAGCTCGCGCTTCTCGAAGGGTTTGGGCAGGTAGTCGTCGGCGCCCAGTTCCAGGCCCAGCACGCGGTCGATCGGGTCACCGCGCGCGGTGAGCATCAGGATGCCGATGGCCGGCTGCGTGGCATGCCAGCGGCGGCACAGCTCCAGGCCGTTGGCATCGGGCAGCATCACGTCGAGCAGCACCACGTCGGGTGCGCGCCGGGCGATGGCCTGCTGGGCCGCCGCGGCGCTGAGCGCGGCCTGCACCTCCCAGCCTTCAGCCTGCAGCAGCCGCACCAGCATGGCCGAGAGCTCGGCATCGTCATCGACGATCAGGACCAGCGGTGGCGGCATGCGGCAAGGACGACTGGCTCGACCCAGGCTGGTGACAGGCCGCGCATCGTACGGCAGCGGCGGCCGCCGCGCTGCATTGCGACGGCGGTGTCGCACATCGTCGCCAGATGTCGCAGCGCGTCTCGACACGTCTTGACACGTCGCACACCCGTGCGCGGCCTGCGGTGACCATGGCCCTGCCTTCCAAACCCTCAGGGATCCCCGATGACACAGCCGTACTCCGCCCCCGCCTCTTCCTGCCGCCGTGGCGGCCAGCCGCCGGCCTGGCAGCGCCGCCCGCTCGCCCACTCGATCACGCTGGCGCTTGCGCTGGGGCTGGGCGGCGCGGCCGGCGCCGTCCAGGCGCAGACCTTCAGCGACCTGCTGGTCTTCGAGACCAGCCAGCAAAGCCTGTGGGGCAGCGGCGCGGCCAGCGGCTGGCACTATGACAGCGGCCTGATCGGTGCCAGCTGGGGCGGCGGCGCCTCGGGCAGCTCGCCGCAAAGCCTGGGCATCAGCGCCATCACCGGCGGGGCCAAGGCCTTGATCACGCCCGAGATTCCCGGCTACACCATCCCGGGCGTGCCGCCCCAGCTGGTCACGCCGGAGGTCCCGTCGAAGATGCTCACGCCCTATGTGGCGCCCAAGCTGATCTCGCCGGCCGTGCCGGCCACCTACATCACCGTGCCGGCGGTCAAGGTGCTGGGCGTGGTGGTCACGCCCGCCTACAAGAAGCAGGTCACGCCGGCGATTCCGGCCGTCTACAGCGCAGCCATCCCGGCCACCTATTCGCCCGCCGTGCCGGCGGTGTACAGCGCGGCCATTCCAGCGGTCGTGGTGCCGGCCGTGCCGGCGGTGTATGGCGACACCCGCACCGGCGCCGCGGTGGCGGTCAAGTCCTCCGGCGAGGTGGGCTTCAAGGTGCAGGCGGCGGCCACGGCCGGCGCGGTGGCCGTGAAGCTGCCGGTGCAGGCCACGCTGAACCTGCCCACGCAGTTCGTCAGCGGCCAGTCGGTGCATGTGGCCGGCACGGCCACCATCGACAGCGGCGCACGCATCGATGTGTCGGCCGCCTCGCTGAAGGCCTCGGTGTCGGGCGTGATCCAGAGCAATAACGCGCTCAGCGTCACCGGCTGCTTCATCGGCGGCGGCTGCAGCTCGAGCAGCAGCCGTGCCGACATCGACCAGACCTTCGAGATCGTGACGCTCGACACCGCCTCGTCGCGCACCGTGTCGGCGCTGGGCCTGCCGCTGCCGCTGGTCTCGGGCCTGGATCTGCCCATCGTCGCCGGCGTGCAGACCGTGGGCCACGTCACCGTCACCACGCCGCAGGACCAGGGCGGTGGCACGGTGGCGGGCGACACGCTGACGCTGGACACGCACCAGTCGGTGATCAAGACCACGGCCGACTTCGGCGGCATCGCCCAGGCCGCGCTGGGCGTGCCGGCCGATGTGCTGCAGCCGTCGGTGACGGTGGATCCGGGCACGATCGGCGGCGTGGTCATCAACCTGCAGGGCGGGGTGGATCTGGGCATGAGCCAGTCGCTGAGCCTGGACACCGACTTCCTGGTCACGCTGACCTTCGACCAGGCGGTGACCATGACCTACCGCGGCCAGACCTTTGCCGCCAGCCACACGGTCAGCTTCGACCTGGACGAAGGCGCCGACCTGATGTTCACCGGCGCCGTGGGGCGCCTGCTGGAGCGCCGCTACAGCCTCAGCCCCGACAGCCTGATGACCAACACCACCGAGATCAGCATCGACCCGCTGTTCGAGATCAAGGCCGCCTGCTACTCGCTGAGCGTGGCCGGCGTGGCCGACATCGAGCAGTGCATGCTGGAAAAGAGCTACGGCACCACCGATCTGCTGGCCTTCACCGTCTACGAGAAGAGCTTTGCGCTGCAGGGCTTCAACACCGTGAGCCTGACCAGCGCCGTGCCCGAGCCCGGCAGCTGGGCGCTGCTGCTGGCCGGGCTGGGCGGCGTGGGCACGCTGGCCCGCCGCCGCCGCCGCGCCTGAGCCGCCGCGCTGAAGCCGGCGCGCTTGGGCCGGCGCGCCTGCCGCCATGTCGGATACTGGACGCTCGTCCAACCCGGCAGAGCGGCAGGCGCGATGCATTGCAGATTTTCGATCCCTCGCGGGCCGCGCGCCCCGATCCCCGGCCTGGCCCTGGCCGCGCTGGCCACACTGCTGCCACCGGCGCTGCCGGTGCAGGCCCAGCCGGCCGGCAGCTGCACGGCCGTGGCCGACGATGCGGCACGCCTGGCCTGCTACGACCGCCTGCACGGCCGCACCGCGCTGCCCGCCGCCCCGCTGCCAGCCCCCACGGCGGCGGCGGCCGCAGCGGCCACGCCCACCGCGGTCAACCGCCACACCGGCTCGCTGCTGGCCGAGCGTTGGGACCTGGACAACACCGGCATCGCCGATTTCGCGCCGCGGCCCTACCACCCGGTGTACCTGCTGCCCGCCACCTGGACGGCGGGTGTCAACCGCCGGCCCAGCTCGCCGTCCGAGGGCCACAGCGTCAACGAAGACCAGCCGCTCAAGGCCATCGAGGCCAAGTACCAGATCAGCCTGAAGGCGCGGCTGGGCCACCGCGTGCTGGGCACGCCGATCAGCTTGTGGGGCGGCTACACCCAGTCCTCGCGCTGGCAGGTCTACAACGGCGCCATCTCGCGGCCCTTTCGCGAGACCAACTACGAGCCCGAGCTGATCGCCGTGATGCCGCTGCGCACCGAGCTGCTCGGCGGGCAGCTGCGCCTGGCCTCGCTGGCGCTGAACCACCAGTCCAACGGCCGCTCGCTGCCGCTCAGCCGCAGCTGGAACCGCGTGATCGGCACCCTGGCCTTCGAGCGCGGGCCCTGGGTGGCCGAGCTGCGGCCCTGGCTGCGCATCCCCGAGCGCGCGCAGGACGACGACAACCCCGACATCCAGGACCATGTGGGCCGCGGCGAGTTGCGCCTGGGCCACTACGGCGGCGACCATGCGCTGACGCTGCAGCTGCGCCACTCGCTGCGCGGCGGCGCGCGCAGCAACGGCTCGGCCCAGCTCGACTGGGTGTTTCCGCTGGACGGCGTGCTGCACGGCTACCTGCAGGTGTTCACCGGCCACGGCGAGAGCCTGGTCGACTACAACCGCCACCAGACCAAGTTCGGCCTGGGCGTCACCATCGCCGGCTGGCGCTGAGCATGCAGGCGCGCAGTACCCGGCGCCAGGCCTTGCACCGGCTCAGCCTGCTGGCCGCATGGGCGGCACCGGTGCGGGCCCAGGCACCCTCCGACCGGCCAGCCGCCGGCGCGGGCGAGACCGGCCCCGTGATCCGCTACGGCGGTGCGGCCGACGTGGCGCCGTTCGAGTCGCTGGATGGCCAGGGCCGGCCGCAGGGCTTCCAGGTCGAGCTGCTGGCCGCGCTGGCGCCGCTGCTGGGCGCGCGCATCGAGGTCGTGCTGCAGCCCTGGGACCGCACCGAGGCCGATTTTCGCGCCGGCCGGCTCGACCTGATCGCGATGGTGGCCACGGCCGAGCGCCGGCGCTGGGCGCAGTTCCTGCCGGGCCATGCCACGCCGGCGCTGGCCGTGTACCACCGGCGTGAACGGGCCGAGCCGCAGGACCTGCAGGCGCTGGACGGCTGGCGCCTGGCGCACCTGGACAGCGCCAGCATGCGCGAGGCGCACCGCACCTGGCTGTCAGGGCTGTCGGGGCCGTTCCAGGCCTACGACAGCGCCGCGCTGGCCCTGGCCGCGGTGCAGCGCGGCGATGCCGATGCCGCCCTGCTGCCGCGCGCCTATGCCGACCGGCTGCTCGCCGAAGGCCAGGCCAGTGGCGTGGTGGCCAGCGCGATGAGCCTGCGCCTGCAGTCCTACGCCTTTGCCACCGCCCCGGGCCAGGCCGACCTGCAGCGCCGCCTGCAGGCGGCACTGGACACGCTGGAACACGATGGCCGGCTGGAAGCCCTGCGCCTGCAATGGCTGAGCAGCCATCGCGAGGCCGCCGAGCGCGAGCACCTGGGCCAGCTGATCGGCCGCTGGCAGGGCGCCATCTGGGTGCTGGCCGGCGGCGGGACCGTGGCGCTGTCGGGCCTGGGCTGGCTGGCCGCAGCGCGTGGCCGGCGCATGCAGGCCGAGGGCCGGCGCCGCCGCGCCGCCGAGCAGGCGCTGGCCGAGGCCGAGGCGCTGCTGGCGCGCAGCTTCACCCAGCACCCCGAACCGATGCTGGTCATCGACCGCGCCGACGGCCGCGTGCGCGACGCCAATGCCGCGCTGCTGGCACTGCTGGGGGTGCCAGCAGACCACCTGATCGGCCAGCCGCTGTCGGCCCAGGGCCAGCATGTGGAGGCCCACGCGCTGGCCCAGCTGGTGCGCACGCTGGCCACCGAGGGCGTGCTCGACGCCGCGCCGCTGCCCATCCGGCGTGCCGACGGCAGCGTGCGCGAGTGCCTGGTGAGCGCCGACACGATACGCGTGGGCGGCGCCGATCAGCTGTTCTGCATCGTGCGCGACATCACCGAGCAGCTGGCCCGCGACGCCGCACTGCGCGCCGGCTACGAGGCGCTGGCCGCCGTGCTGCAGGCCGAGCTGACGCAGGCGCGCCTGGCGCTGGACGACGCCCAGCAGGGCCTGGTGCGTGCCGAAGGGGCGCTGCAGGCCTTCACACGCACGGTGGCGCACGACCTGCGCACGCCGCTGAACGCCATCAGCGGCTTCATCGGCCTGCTGCGCCAGCGCCTGCTGGATGGCCATGTGCAGGAGGCGCTGGGCTACAGCCAGCACATCGAACGCGCGGCCCAGCGCATGAACGCGATGATCACCGCACTGGCCGCGCTGGCCCGCGTGGACCAGCGCCCGCTGCAGCGCCGCCGCGTCGACATGCAGCAGCAGGCCCAGGACACCGTGGCCCTGCTGGCCGCCGCCCGGCCGGCGCCCGCCGTGGACTGCCGCATCGCCGCGCTGCCCCCCACCGAGGCCGACCCCGACCTGGCCGCCCAGGTGTGGCAGAACCTGCTGGACAACGCCTGGAAATACAGCGCCCAGGTGCCCACGCCACGCGTGGCGGTGGACAGCTTCCGCGACGCACGCGGCACCTGGTACCGCGTGGCCGACAACGGCGCCGGCTTCGACATGGCGCGCGCCGGGCGGCTGTTCCAGCCCTTTCAGCGCATGCACCGGGCCGATCAGTTTGCCGGCAGCGGCGTGGGCCTGAGCCTGGTCAAGCGCATCGTCGACCACCACGGCGGCGAGATCCGGCTGCGCAGCGCGCCCGACGTGGGCACGGTGGCCGAGTTCACCCTCGACCCGGCGCCGCAGCCGCCTGCCGCCGCCGCGCCCTAGGCACGCGGCGCACGGGCCGGGTGCCGGCTCAGCGTGGCGGCAGGCCGTGGGCCCAGTGCGTGGCGCGCTCGTCGAGCCAGCCCTCGCCACGCACCACCGTCAGCCAGGTGTTCAGGAAGGCCAGGAAATCGGCATCGCCCTTGCGGATGGCGATGGCCGCCGGCGTGGCCGACAGCGGCAGCTCCAGCGGCATGAACAGCCGCCCCGGCGCGGCCGCCAGCACGGCCTGCGGCGCGATGGTGGGCAGCAGCGCGGCATCGGCGCGGCCGTCGAGCACGGCGTCCACCTCGCCCTCGGGCAGGCTCAGCAGCGTGGCCTGCGGAAACACGCGCCGCGCCAGCGCGGCCTGCGGCGTGCCGGCCACCACGGCCAGCGTCACCTCGGGCCGGTCGAAATCGGCGCGGCTGGTGCGCGCCGCCGCCTTCACCCGGCTGGCCACCAGGTGCACCCCCTCCAGCGCCGTGGGCTCGGTGAAGTTCACCACCAGCGCGCGCGGGATGCTCACCCACAGGCCGGTGGCCACCAGGTCAAACCGCCGCTGCAGCAGATCGGGCATCACATCGACCCAGGTGCTGGGCACGAATTCGACCGCCACGCCCATGTCCTGCGCCAGACGGCGCGAGAGATCGATGCTGTAGCCCACCCATTCGCCGCGGTGGTCGCGCATCACCATCGGCGCCACCGGCACCACGCCCACACGCAGCGTGCCGCGGCGGCGCACGGTGGCCAGGGTGTCGACAAAATCGCTGCGCCGGGTGGGGCGGATGTCGCTCACCGGCGGCCGCGGCGGCACGCCCTTGGGATCGGCAAAGCCGGCACCGGGGGCGGCCGACCGGGTGGCCTGGGCCTGGGCCACACCAGCCTGGCCCAGCAGCAACAGCAGGCCCAGGGCCAGGGCGCGGTGGATGGGGAACCGGGACATGCGAAGCTCTCCTTCAGCGCGCTGCATCAGTAGCCCGAGGCCACGCGGCGGAACAGCACGCGGTGCTGCGGATCCTGCGTGTCGACGGCCAGGAAGCCGTTGCCCGAGGCCTCGATGCGGAACACATGGCGGCCGGCCTGCAGCTGGCCGGCCTTGACGCTGCCGCTGAACTGCGTGCGCCCGGCGTGGCCCGACACCGAGCCGCCGGGCAGGATGGTCAGCGTGACCTCGGTGCCCTCGCTGTCGTCGCGCCCGCTGAATTCGCCAATGGCCCAGGGTGCCACCTCCTCGTCGGCCTGCTTCTGCCGGCTGGACGACAGCGCCGCCAGCGCCACCAGGCCCACCAGGGCGCCGGCCACCAGCGCCTTCTCGCGGCCATGGCCGCTGCGGCCGACGCGGAATTCGCCCGAGCAGCCCCGGTCGACCCACACGCCATGGTCGTCGTAGCCCCAGGAGCGGTTCTCGCGGCAGTCGAACAGCGAGTTCTGGTGGATCAGCTCGGCGCGGCCGCCGGTGTCGATGCGGCAGTAGCGGTAGCCCAGGCCCCGGCTGCTGCAGTGGATGGTTTCCTCGGCGCGCACGGGCATCGGCCCGGCCACCAGGGCAACGCACAGCCACGGTACGACGGCACGTGCCAGGGCCTTGTTCGGCATGTTCAGATCCCCCGCTCTGCAAGACGCGAGGCGCGCCGCGGCAACGCCTCTGCGGCCGGCATGCTAACCCAGCGATGTGGCGTGCTGCCTTGATCGCGCACAGGGATCCTGGCGGGCGCACGGCGATCGCCGCGGGCGCGCTACCGCATGCCGGACCGGGGCCAGGCTGGGCAGCGCGCGGCGTGCAAGGCATCATCGGGGCCGGCTGTCGAGGAGTCCGATTGCACAGGTTGTTCCGCTTCCACCATGGCGCGCGGCGGCGGCTGCTGCCGGTGTTGCTGGCGCTGGCCGCGCTGGCGCCCTGGCCCGTCGCGGCGCGGGACGCGCCGGCCACGGCGCCGCACCCGCCGGCCGCCGCCGGCGGCGTCACCTCGCCGGCCGTGCTGCCCGACGCCGTGCCCGCGCGCCTGGATTTCAAGCACCGGCACATCGCCACGCTGCGCAGCAGCCAGCTGGGGCGCACCCCGGCCGAGCGGGCGGCACTGGGCCTGGCCGCACTGCAGGCCGTGCTGGCACGCGGCGGCCCGGGCGAGGTGACGCTGTGGCACCAGGCCGACACCATCGGCGTGCAGCTGGACGGCAGCATCGTGTTCTACCTGCTGCCGGCCGACCTGCACGACGGCAGCGGCACGCCTGCGGCGGTGGCCGCCGAGGCCGTGCGCGCCAGGCTGCAGACCGCCGTGCATGAACTGGGCGAGATGCGTGATCCGCGCCAGCTGGCCATCGCTGTGGGTCTGTCGCTGGCCGCCACCGTGCTGGCCTGGGTGCTGCTGCGCGGCCTGGTCAGGCTGCGGCAGCGCCTGCACCTGGCCAGCGAGCAGCGGCTGCAGGCCTGGCATGCGCGCCACCCGGCCAGCAGCTGGCTGGCCTCGTACGCCCAGCCGGTGCGCAGCGCGGTGCGCGGCGCCACATCGCTGCTGGCCTGGACGCTGGGGCTGGTGCTGCTGGATCTTTGGGCGGTGTTCGTGCTGGGCCGGTTCGCCCTCACGCGGCCCTGGGCCGAGCGCTCGAGCGAGTGGCTGCTGGAGATGGCCGGGCGCTTCCTCTCGGCCATCGCCGCGGCGGTGCCAGGCCTGCTCACCGCGGCGCTGATCTTCGCGCTGGCACGGCTGCTGCACCGTGCGGTGGCGCTGGCGCTGCGGCGCGTGGCACGCGGCGAGCTGCAGATCACCGGGCTGGACGCCGACACCGCCGGCCCCACCCAGCGCATTGCCAGCCTGGTGATCTGGCTGTTCGCGCTGGCCATCGCCTACCCCTTTCTGCCCGGCGCCGACAGCGAGGCCTTCAAGGGTGTCTCGGTCCTGGCCGGCCTGATGCTGTCGCTGGGCGCCTCGGGGGTGGTGGGCCAGGTGGTCTCGGGCATGAGCCTGATGTATTCACGCACGCTGCGGGTTGGCGAGTACGTGAAGATCGGCGAGATCGAGGGCACCGTCAGCGCGCTGGGCCTGTTTGCCACCAAGCTGCACACCGGCATGGGCGAGGAGGTGAGCCTGCCCAATGCGGTGGTGTTCGGCCAGCCGGTGCGCAATTTCTCGCGCCTGGTGGCCGATGGCCAGTTCGTGCTGCACACCGCGGTGACCATCGGCTACGCCACGCCCTGGCGCCAGGTGCACGCCATGCTGCTGGAAGCCGCCCGCCGCACACCCGGCGTGGCGCAGCAGCCTGCACCGTATGTGGTGCAAACCGCGCTTTCAGACTTTTATGTTGAGTACCGCCTGTGCGCCCAGGGCAGCCGCAGTGCACCCAACCGCCGCGTCGAAGCCATGAACCAGCTGCATGGCCACATCCAGGACGTGTTCAACGAGAACGGCGTGCAGATCATGTCGCCGCACTACCTGACCGACCCGCCCGCCGCGCAGGTGGTGCCCCCCAGCCAGTGGGCGCCGCCACTGGCCCCGCGTGCCACGCCGGCGGCCACCGACCACC
>CAYPDO010000022.1:16706-20138 GCA_964409495.1 uncultured Bordetella sp. | reverse complement strand
TTCTTGTCGCGACAAGAAAGGACCTCGCCGGCCGGGCGAGACCGGCGGGCTGCAAAGAGCAATGGGAGACAAGCCCCAAAGCGCTGAGAACAACCCAGCCGCCGCAAGCACCAAGACCCGCCCCAGCGCCCATCACCCACTCTTTCCCGCCCCTTTTCGCGGCTTCGCTCCCAGACCCCCCATGAAACCATGACGGGGCCCGTATCGGAGGAAGTTCCGCGTGTTCCCGTTCTCCCGTTCCCCACTGCTGCCTGGCTGGATCGCCTGCGCCCCGCAAGGCGAGCACACCGCGCTCGCGCTGGTGCAGCCGGGCGCCGACGGCGGCAAGCCCGCCGTGCGCTGGGCCGTGCAGGAGGCCTGGGACGACCCGGTGCGCATGCTGCGCCAGCTGCGCGACAGCCGCGCGCTGGCCCGCCACCGCCGCGTGGCCCTGCTGGAACGCGGCCAGTACCTGTGCCAGAGCATGGATGCACCGGCCGAGGTGGAACGCGGCGACTGGGCCGCGGCCGTGCGCTGGCAGCTCAAGGACACGGTCGACTTCCCGGTCGACAGCGCCGCGGTCGACGTGCTGGCCATTCCGCCCGGCGCCAGCTACCGCCCGCAGCCACAGCTGATCGCCGTGGCCGCCGCCGAGGCCCATGTGCGGCCCCTGGTCACCCAGGCCCACGATGCCGGCCTGCCCTGGAGCGCCGTGGACGTGGCCGAGACCGCGCTGCGCAACCTGGCCCTGCTGGTGCAGCCCGAGGGCCGCGCGCTGGCCCTGCTGCACTGCCAGCCCAGCCACGCCACGCTGGTGGTCACCTACGCCGGCGAGCTGCTGTCGACACGGCAGATGGAGATTGCCGCCGACCAGTTCGTGGCCGAGGACGAGGCGGCGCGCCAGCACGCCTTCGACCACGCCGGCCTGGAACTGCAGCGCACGCTCGACGGCATCGAGCGTGCCTACGGCCAGGTGACGCTGTCGCAGCTGCTGATCACCCCCATGCCCGGCGTCGACGACCTCGCCCGATACCTGGGCCCGCTGCTGTACGTGCCGGTGGCCCCGCTCGATCTGGGCGAGCTGCTGGACTGGTCGGCCGTGCCCGATCTGGCCGCCGACGCGGCCGCGCTCAACCGCGTGCTGCTGGCCATCGGCGCCGCGCTGCGCGACCCCGACTGAAGGCCACCCGCCATGGCCCAGCAGCTCAACCTCAACGACCCGCGCTTCGCGCCGCAGCCGCAGCGCTATGCCGCCCACCACGGCCTGCTGGGCATGCTGCTGGTGCTGGGCGTGTGCAGCGTGGCCGGCGCCGGCCTGCGCATCGCCGCCTCGCACCAGGTGGCCCAGGCCCAGCAGCACGAAGGCGCGCTGGGCCCGCTGCGCCAGCGCCTGGCGGCGCAGGGCGTGCGCCCGGCCGCCGGCACCGGCGGCGAGGCCGAGCTGGCCATGCTGCGCCACCACGATGCCGGCCAGCGTCGCATCCTGGCCGCGCTGCAGGCCGGTGTGGCCGGGGTGCGCGAAGGCCCGTCCGACTACCTGGTGGCGCTGGCCCGCCAGGCCAATGGCGCGGTGTGGATCACCGGCTTCAGCGTCTCCGAAGACGGCCAGTCGCTGGGCCTGGACGGCCGCATGCTCGACACCGCCGCCCTGCCCGACTACCTGCGCCGCCTGAACGCCGAGCCGCGCTTTCGCGGCCGCCCGTTCGCACAGCTGAGCATGAAGGCCACCGAACCGGCCGTCGCGGCCCAGGCCCAGGCCATCCCGGCCCACGGCGGCAGCGGCCCGGCCACCACCGATTTCGCGCTGCGCTCCACCGCCGCCGCCTCGGGAGTGCAGCAGCCATGATGCCCGACCGCGCCGCCCTGGCCACGCTGCTGCAGGCACGCATCTCGACGCCGCTGCGCCAGCTGCAGCGCCGCTTCGACGAGCGTACGCCGCGCGAGCGTCTGATGCTCATCGGTGCCGGCCTGGCCGCCGCGCTGGCCCTGGGCGACGCGCTATGGATCAGCCCCGGCCTGGCCGCGCTGCAGGCCGCGCGCCAGCGTGCCAGCACCGCGCAGGGCGCACGTCAGGCGGCGCAGGCCGACCTGCAGCGCCTGCAGAGCGTGGACAGCGCACGCAGCCTGCAGCTCAAGACCGAACTCGCCACCTGGCGTCAGAAGGTGCGCGAGGGCGATGCCACGCTGCGCCAGCATGCCGACACGCTGGTCGGCCCCGACCGCATGGTGGAACTGCTCGACCATGTGCTCGCCCGCCACGGCAGCCTGCGCGTGCGCGCCTTTCGCTCGCTGGGCCGCACCGATCTGCTGGCCGCGGCCACCAGCGCCACCGGCAGCAGCAGCGCGCTGCTGGCCGCCGCAGCGGCCTCGGCCGCCGCACCGCTGGCCGGCCACCCGGTCCTTGGCGATGCCAGCCCCTCGCTCTACCGCCACGGCGTGGAAATCACGCTCGAAGGCAGCTTTGGCGAGCTGCTGTCGTACCTGCGCACGCTCGAGACCATGCCGCAGCACGTGCTGTGGGGCGGGCTGCAGATGAAGACCCAGCAACACCCCAGCACGGTGATGACGCTGCGCCTGTACACGCTCAGCCGCGATCGCAACTGGCTCGAGATCTGACCGCACCCATGCCATCCGTGCCCTGGAGTCCCCCCATGCCGGCCCTGCCCCCGACTCTTTGCCCGACCACGCTGCGGCGCCTGCTGCGCCATGCCGCGGCCGGCCTCACCGCGGCCGGCGCCATCGCCGGGGCCGCCGTGGTGGCGGCACCGCCGGCCGCTGTGCTGGCCGATCCCACGCGGCCGCCGGCCGCGCTGGCGGCGGCGGTGCCCGGGCCGGTGGCCTCGGGCCGCGTCACGCCGGCCGCCCGCCCCGATGCCGCACCGCGGGCCGAGGCCGGCACCGCACCGCGCCTGCAATCGCTGCGCGTGCCGGCGCAAGGCCCGGCCAGCGCGCTGATCGACGGCCGCGTGGTCAAGCTGGGCGACAGCGTCGGCGACCGCGTGGTGGCCGCCATCGATGCCAACGGCGTGCTGCTGCGCAGTGCCGGCGCGCGCAACGCCGGCCCGTCCGGCGATGCCGGCGAACGCCGCCTGCGCCTGCTGGGCGGCGACGAGAAGCAGCCGCCCGGCACCATCCAGATCACGCGCAGCGCACGCTGGCAGCCGCCAGCCGATGCCCTGCCCGCCGATGCCGCGCTGGCCGGCGCCTCGGCGCCGCAGCGCGCCGCCCCGGTCTCGCTGGCCGAAAGGACCCGCCCATGACGCCCCGCCACCCCCTCCACGGCGCAGCGGGCTGCGCTGCACGCCGCATCGCGGCCGCCGCGCGGCCGCATGGCCACCGCGGCCCGCACGGCACCTGGCTGGGCCTGGTGCTGGCCGGCAGCCTGGGCATCGCCGGCACGGCGAAGGCACAGACGGCGGCAGATGCTGTGCCGGTGGCCGCAGCGGCTGCGGC
>CAYPDO010000022.1:7266-16606 GCA_964409495.1 uncultured Bordetella sp. | reverse complement strand
CGGCCGCATCGGCCGCGGCCAGCGCGGCCGATGCAGCGTCCGGGCCGGTGAGCAGCACCGTGGTGATCACCGCCAGGGCGCTGCCGCGCATCCAGCGCACGCTGCGTGTGCCCGAGACCGCCGGCACGCCGGCCGAGGCCGGGCACAGTGCCGCGCTGGCCCCGTCGCAGGTGAGCCCGGCGCCGGCCCAGGCCGCCACGCTGCCGGCGGCCATGCAGCTGGCGGCCGCCTCGGCCAGCGCGCCGCGCAGCGCCGGCGAGCCGCGCTTCGACCTGTCGGTCAACAACGCGCCGGCGGCCCAGGTGTTCCTGCAGCTGGCCCAGGGCACGGCCTACAACATGCTGGTCTCGCCCGAGGTCAGCGGCACGCTGTCGATCACGCTGAAGGACACCTCGGTGCCCGAGGCGCTGGACACGCTGCGCGAGCTGTTCGGCTACGACTTCCGCATCGCCGGCAACCGCATCTTCGTCTACTCCAACGCCGTGCAGACGCGGCTGTACCGCGTGAACTACCTGCCCGGCCGCCGCCAGGGCGAGAGCGATCTGCGCGTGACCAGCAGTGCCATCTCGCAATCGGTGAGCGGCGGCAACGCGGGCAGCGGCAGCACCAGCAGTGGCGGCAGCCTGCAGCGGCCCAACGACAACGCCCAGGTGCGCACCACCTCGGATGCCAACTTCTGGCAGGAGGTGCAGGCCTCGCTCACCGCGATGGTGGGCAGCCAGGGCGGGCGCAGCGTGGTGCTCAACCCCGCCGCCGGGGTGGTGGTGGTGCGCGCCACGCCGGCCGAGCTGCGCCAGGTGGAGAACTACCTGAAGGCGGTGCAGCTGGCCATCGAGCGCCAGGTGATGCTGGAGGCCAAGATCATCGAGGTGGTGCTCAGCAAGGACGCGCAGAGCGGCATCAACTGGGCCGGCTTCGGCAAGCTGCCGGGCAGCAACACCCGCTTCTCGGTGGGCACCGCCGCGCCGGGCACCACGCTCAGCGGCAACGCCAGCGTGCCGCTGACCAGCGCCGATGGCACGCGCATCGCGCCGGGGCTGGACATGGCCGCCGGCTCGCTGGGCCGCGGCTTCTACGGCCTGGCCTTCCAGGCCGCCAACTTCGCCGCGCTGCTGAACTTCCTGGAGACGCAGGGCAATGTGCAGGTGCTGTCCAGCCCGCGCATCGCCACGCTGAACAACCAGAAGGCGGTGCTGAAGGTGGGCTCCGACGAGCTGTATGTCACCGGCATCACCTCCAGCACCACCACCGCCGGCAACAACGCGGTGAGCTCGCCGTCGGTCACGCTGCAGCCCTTCTTCTCGGGCATCTCGCTGGACGTGACGCCGCAGATCGACGAGGCCGGCAACGTGATGCTGCATGTGCACCCGACGATCAGCGTGGTCACCGAGAAAAGCAAGAACATCGACCTGGGCGCGCTCGGCAACTACAAGCTGCCGCTGGCCGCCAGCACGGTCAACGAGACCGACTCCATCGTGCGCGTCAGGGACGGCCAGATCGTGGCCATCGGCGGCCTGATGAAGCAGGAGACGCACAACGAGCGCACCGGCATGCCGGTGCTGGGTGATGCACCGGTGGTGGGCCACCTGTTCAAGCAGACCAGCGCCGTGACCAGCAAACGCGAGCTGGTGATCCTGCTCAAGCCCTCGGTGATCCAGCACGACGGCCCCTGGCCCGACGCGATGCCGCCCGACGCCGTGGCCACCACGCGCTGACCCCCTGCCACGCCACGCACCATGGCCCGCCCCGAACGTGTCCGCCTCGGCGACCTGCTGATCCAGGAGGCGCTGATCACCGCCGTGCAGCTCGACGAGGCCCTGGTCGAGCAGAAGAAGACCGGGCGCAAGCTTGGCCGCATCTTCATCGACCGGCAGTGGGTCACCGAGGTGCAGATCGCGCGCGCGCTGGCGCGCCAGCTGCGCGCGCCCTTCGTCGACCTGGCGCTCAACCCGCCCACCGCCGAGACGGCCGCGCTGCTGCCCGAGATGCATGCGCGCCGCCTGCGCGCGCTGCCCATCGTCGATGCCGACGGCACGCGCCGCGTGGCCATGGCCGACCCGACCGACCTGGCCGCCTACGACGAGGTCACGCGCCTGGCCAAGGTGGAACTCGACCTGGCCGTGGTGGCCGAGACCCAGCTGCTGGCCGCGCTCGACCGCGTGTACCGCGGCGGCGACGAGATCGCCGGCCTGGCGCGCGAGCTGACCAGCGAGATCGCCAGCGTCGAGGACGAGATCGGCGACATCCTGGGCCTGACCGCCACCACCGCCGAGGACGCGCCGGTGGTGCGCCTGCTCAGCTCGATGTTCGAGCAGGCGCTGCGCATGCGCGCCAGCGACATCCACATCGAGCCGCAGGACCGGCTGCTGCGCATCCGCTTTCGCATCGACGGCGTGCTGCATGTGCAGACCGAGGCCGACGCCAAGATCGCCGTGGCCGTGGCGCTGCGCCTGAAGCTGATGAGCGGGCTGGACATCTCCGAGAAGCGCCTGCCGCAGGACGGCCGCTTCCACGTCAAGCTCAAGACCGGCGCGCTGGACGTGCGCATCTCCACGCTGCCCACCCAGCATGGTGAATCGGTGGTGATGCGGCTGCTCAACCACAACGCCGGCCTGCTGCAGCTGCGCGGCATGGGCCTGCCGGCCACGCTGAACGCGGCCATCACACGCGCCCTGGGCCGGCCCAATGGCCTGATCCTGGTCACCGGCCCCACCGGCAGCGGCAAGACCACCACGCTGTACGCCGCGCTCAACGAGCTGAACAACAGCGAACGCAAGATCATCACCGTGGAAGACCCGGTGGAGTACCGCCTGCCGGGCCTGAACCAGGTGCAGGTGATGGACAAGATCGACCTGAGCTTCGCGCGCGTGCTGCGCGCCGCGCTGCGCCAGGACCCCGACGTGATCCTGATCGGCGAGATGCGCGACCAGACCACCGCCGAGATCGGCCTGCGCGCGGCCATGACCGGCCACCTGGTGCTGAGCACCCTGCACACCAACGACGCGCTGTCCACGCCGCTGCGCCTGGTGGACATGGGCGTGCCGCGCTACATGGTGGCCATGTCGCTGCAGCTGGTGCTGGCGCAGCGCCTGGTGCGCACCGTGTGCCCGGCCTGCGCCCAGCCGCAGCGGCCCGAGCCGGCGCAGCACGAATGGCTGCGCCAGGTTCTGGGCAGCGACGTGCCGGCCCCGGCCGGGGCCGATGCCGCCATCGCCGGGCTGCGCGCCGGCCGCGGCTGCAGCGAGTGCAACCACACCGGCTACAGCGGCCGCACCGGCGTCTACGAGTTCGTGGAGATGACCCAGGAACTGGTGGAGGCCATGACCGACGACGACCCCATCCGCTTCACCCAGGCCGGCCGCCGCCAGATGACCGGCGCCACGCTGCGCCGCGACGCGCTGCGCCTGGCCCTGGCCGGCCGCACCACGCTGGACGAGGCCATGCGCGTGGGCACTGACCTCGACCTGTGACACGCAGGCACTGACCCCGCATGGCGATCCGATTTGCCTACACCGGCCAGGGCGCCGCCGGCCCCGTGAGCGGCGAGCTCGAGGGGCCCGATGCCGCCAGCGTGGCCGGCGTGCTGCAGGCGCGCGGCATCACGCCGCTGCGCATTGCACCGGCGGCAGCCGGGCCGGCGGCAGCCAGCCCCGGCCGTGCCGCCTCGGCAGCCGGCGGCGCCAGCAGCAACAGCAGTGCCGAGGGCCCGTGGTGGCGCCGTGCCAAGGTGGGCGCCACCGACCTGATGCTGTTCTCGCGCCAGCTGCACACGCTGCTGCGCTCGGGCGTGCCCATCCTGCGCGCGCTGGCCGGGCTGCAGGAAAGCAGCGTCAACCCGGCCATGAAGCACACGCTGGCCGAGGTGCGCCACAGCCTGGAGTCAGGCATCGAGCTGTCGAAGTGCCTGGCCCAGCAGGCCGGCGTGTTCGACGCCTTCTACGTGGCCATGGTGCGCGTGGGCGAGATGACCGGCCGGCTCGACGAAGTGTTCATGCGCCTGTTCGCGCACCTGGAGTTCGAGACGCTGATGTCGCAGCAGGTGAAGTCGGCGCTGCGCTACCCGATGTTCGTGATCAGCGCGATGGTGGTGGCCATCGGCGTGATCAATGTGCTGGTGATCCCGGCCTTTGCCGACGTGTTCCGCAGCTTCGGCGCGCAACTGCCGCTGGCCACGCGCATGCTGGTGGCGGCCAGCAACTTCACGCTGCAGTGGGGCTGGGCCCTGCTGCTGCTCAGCGTGGCCGCGGTGCTGGGCCTGAGGCGCTGGATCGCCACGCCCGAGGGCCGCGTGGCCTGGGATCGCTGGCTGCTGCGCATGCCGCTGGCCGGCCCGATCGTGCAGAAAGCCACGCTGTCGCGCTTTGCGCGCAGCTTCTCGCTGGCGCTCAAGAGCGGCGTGCCGATCGAGCAGGCGCTGACCATCGTGGCGCAGACGGTGGACAACGCCCACATCGGCCGCAAGGTGGACGGCATGCGCGAGGCCGTGGAGCGCGGCGACACCATCCTGCGCGCCGCCGTGGCCACCGGCGTGTTCACGCCCGTGGTGCTGCAGATGATTGCCGTGGGCGAGGAAACCGGCGCCGTCGACGAGCTGATGGACGAGATCGCCACGCTCTACACCAGCGACGTGCAGTACGAGCTGAAAACCCTGTCGCAGCAGATCGAGCCGATCCTCATCGCCTTCCTGGGCGTGATGGTTTTGGTGCTGGCGCTGGGTGTGTTCCTGCCGATGTGGGATCTGGGCCGGGTGTCGCTCAAGAAATGACCGCCGCCACCCGATATCCGGTCCACGCCCGCCCGAATGTCACGCGAGCGCTGAGTCCGCTCGCACCTTCTTCCCCTCTTGCCGCTGTCTGGAGTGCCGCCATGAAAGTTCGCCAATCCGGTTTCACGATGATCGAGCTGATCGTCGTCATCGTCGTGCTGGGCATCCTGGCCGCCACGGCCCTGCCCAAGTTCATCGATCTGAGCAGCGACGCCAAGACCGCCGCGCTGCAGGGCGTGACCGGCGCCGCCGCCAGCGCCATGACCATCAATTTCAGCGGCTGTGCCGTCACCGGCCACACGGTGGCCAGCGGCAAGTGCGTGAAGGTGGACAACTGCGACGACCTGGGCAGCGTGCTGCAGGGCGGCATGCCCTCGGGCTACAGCATTGCCGCGGCCGCGCTGGGCGATGGCACGCACACCGCCACCGGCAACGGCGTGGAAGGCACCTGCACCATCACCCAGACCAGCGGCGGCACCACCGCCACCTTCACCGGCATCTCGGCCGGCAACTGATTCCGGCGCGTGCGTCGCGCCCGCCCGGTGACCGGGCAGGGTGGCGGGTCAGCCCGCGCACCCGATGCTTGCTGTTGTTCCGCCCATGTCCGCCTGCCTGCGCGCCCTGCTGCTGCTGTGCGCCCTGCTCGGCAGCCTGCTGCCCACGCCCGCAGCTGCAGCCATCCAGTTCGTCAGCGCGTCCAGCGGCCGCAATGACTGGATCCCCTACGGCGGCCTGCCCGGCGCGCTGAGCATCCCGCGCCCGGCCAATGTGCGCCCGGGCATGGCGCTGATCGCCTCGATCGCCGCGCGGCCGCAGGCCATGGCCGTGGTGGTGCCGGCGGGCTGGGTGCAGATGACCTTCACCAACCAGTCCAACGGCGGCGCGGCCACGCCGCCCTACGGCATGACGCTGGTGACCTACTACAAGATCGCCAGCACCAGCGAGCCGGCCAGCTACACCTGGACCTTCGCCAACCTGTGGGGCTATGGCGGCGCCGCGGCCGGCGGCATCCTGGCCTTCAACGGCATCGACACCACCGGCGGCACGCCGATCGACAACGCCGGCACCGCCTGGAGCGCCGCCACCAGCCCGCATGGCCTGACCCATGGCACGGCAGGCATCAGCACGGTGAGCGCCGACACCATGCTGATCGCGTCGATCGCCTACCTGTCGGCCGGCAGCTTCGGGCCGGCCAGCGGCGGCAGCGGGCTGACCCAGCGCTTGCAGCTCTCGGCCCCGGCCCTGCCCAATGGCTTCGGCATCACGGTGCAGATGTCCAGCGTGGCGCAGGCGGCCGCCGGACCGGTGGGCGGTGTGTCGGCCACGGCCGCGGCCGACCCCGACCACGGCGTGGGCCACCTGATGGCGCTGAAGGCCTCGCAGGTCGATCCCTCGCTGCGCATCAGCCGCAGCGGCCCGCTGGCACCCGGTGGCAGCGGCAGCTATGCGCTCACGGTCACCAACGACGGGCTGCAGACCGAGCCCGGCCCGCTGACCATCGTCAGCACCCTGCCCGCCGGGCTGAGCCACACCAGCCACAGCGGCAGCGGCTGGAGCTGCAACCGCGCGGGCCAGGTGCTCACCTGCACACGCAGCGGCGCGCTCAGCGCTGGCGCCTCGGCGCCCGACCTCACCGTCAATGTCGGCGTCAGCAGCGGCGCCAGCGGCACCCTGACCCTCGCGGCCACGGTGTCGGGCACCGGCGGTGACAGCAATGTGGAGAACAACACCGCGCTCGACCACTACGCCGTGCCCACGCCACCCTGGGCCTGGTGGGCGCTGGACGAGAGCAGCTGGGGCACGGTCAACGACGCCAGCGGCCATGCCCGGCTGGCCAGCGGCCTGGGCACGGCCGCGCCCACCGGCACCACGGTGCCCAGCCCGCCCGGCCAGGCCATTGCCGGCAGCAGCGGCACCTGCGGCGCGGCCCATGTGCCGGCGTCCACCAGCGCCACCGGCATCCACACCCTGGTCAACCCGAACACCCTGGGCAATGCCGGCACGCTGGCCTTCTGGTACGCCAGCCACAGCGCCTGGAACGACGGCAACGCGCGCATGCTGTTCGACGCCAGCCTGGACTCGATGCTGGGCGACCGCCACTTCTTCCTGGCCAAGGACGGCGACGGCCAGCTGGTGTTCTCGCTGCAGGACAGCGCCGGCATCACCGCCACCGCCACCAGCGCCAGCTACGGCTACCCGGCCCACGAGTGGCACCACATCACCGTGAGCTGGAACCTGGCCACCGGCACGCTGGCGGTGTATGTGGATGGCACGCTGGCGGCCAGCACGGCCAGCGCGCTCAACGGCCTGCTGGGCACGCTGTCGACGCTGTATGTGGGCGCGCAGCGCATGGCCGGGGTCAGCGGCACGCCGGCGGCCTACACCGACAACAGCGCCAACGGCTACATCGACGAGCTGCGGCTGTACAACAGCGCGCTCAGCGCGCTGGAGATCGAATCGCTGCCCACGCTCACCCATGCCTGCAGCATCGGCATCGACCACTACGAGATCAGCCTGCCCAGCAGCGCGGTGAGCTGCCTGGCCAGCACCGTCACGGTCACGGCCTGCAGCAATGCCAGCAGCCCCTGCACCGCGCCGGCCGCAACGCTGGCCGGGCGCAGCATCACGCTGCTGGCGGCCGGCGGCACGCTGGCCTCGTCGAGCCTCAGCTTCGACGCCAGCGGCAGCGCCAGCACCACGCTCACCCACCCCGCGGCGGTGGACGGCGCGGTGGGCACCGTCACCGTGCTGCTGCCCGATGTGCTGCCGGCCAGCGCCACGCAGTGCTGCCCCAACGGCAGCAGCTGCACCGCCAGCACCAGCTGCAGCATCACCTACCAGACCGCCGGCTTCGTGATCGCCGCCAGCAGCGGCGGCGCGGCGGCCAGCATCGCGCCGCAGACCGCCGGCAGCGCCAGCAGCCATGTGCTGCGCGCGGTGAAGACCAATACCGCCACCCAGACCTGCGAGGCCGCGCTCAGCGGCAGCCAGAGCGTGAACTGGGCCTACCAGTGCAACAACCCGCTCAGCTGCAGCAGCGGCAACCGCCTGACCGTCACCGGCGCCAGCGCGGTGGCGGTGGCCGGCAATGCCGCGGCCACCTGGCTGAACAGCACCGCCGTGCCGATGAGCTTCGACGCCAACGGCAACGCGCCCTTCAGCATCGCCTTTGCCGACGTGGGCCAGATCACGCTGCAGGCCAGCAAGGCCGCCGGTGGCGCGCTGGCCGCGCCGCTGTCGGGCAGCAGCAATGCCTTTGTCGTCAAGCCCGCGGGCTTTGTCGTGTCGGACGTGAAGTGCACGCTGTACGCGGCCGGTGAATGCGCCACCGCCACGCTGGCCAGCCCGGGCCTGAACCCCGGCGCCGCCGATGCCACCGGCGGCGCCTTCATGCCCGCCGGCAAGGCCTTCTCGGCCACCGTCACGGCGGTGGATGCGGCCGGCAACGCCACGCCGGCCTACGGCCGCGAGACGGTGCCCGAAAGCGTGAGCCTGGCCGCCACCCTGGTGCAGCCGGCCGGCGGCGCGGCCCCTGCGCTGATCAACGGCAGCCTGTTCGGCCCGTTCAGCAACGGCGCGGCCACGGCCGTCGCGCTGGCCTACCCCGAGGTGGGCGTGATCACGCTGAGCCCCGGCGTGGCCGATGGCAACTACCTGGGCGCCGGCAACGTCAGCGGTGCGGCCTCGGGCCCGGTGGGCCGCTTCACGCCGCACCACTTCGACATCACCGCCACGCCGGCCTGCGGTGCGGCCTTCAGCTATGCCGGCCAGCCCTTCGGCGTGACGCTGACCGCACGCAACGGCCTGGCCATCCCCACCACCACCGCCAACTACGCCCACCACGCCAGCGCCGCGGCCGCCTTCGCCCGTGCGGTGAGCTTCAGCGAGGGCGTGTCGCTGGGCCTGGGCAGCTTTGCCGGCAGCGGCGTGGCGGCCACCGGCTTTGCCGGCGGCGTGGGCAGCGGCAGCGCCAGCTACACCTTCAGCAGCAAGACCACCGCGCCGCAGCTGCTGACCGTGCGCGCCACCGATGCCGACGGCATCAGCTCGGCCGGCGGCCTGGAGCCGGCCATGCTGCTGCGCAGCGGCCGGCTGCGCCTGAGCAATGCCTTCGGCAGCGCCAAGGCCAGCCTGCAGGTGCCGCTGAGCCTGGACTACTGGAGCGGCCTGGCCTGGCTGGTGAGTGCCGACGACAGCTGCACCACGCTGGCCCCGGCCAACGTGGTGCTGGGCAATGCCCGCGACGCCAAGGGCGTGGCCACCGCCGCCAGCACCACGGTGAGCGCCGTGGCCCTGGTGGCCGGGCGCGGCGTGCTGACGCTGGCCGCGCCCACGCCGGCCGGCAGCACGCTGACGGTGGACCTGGCGCTGAACCTGGGCAGCGCCGGCACCGACCAGTCCTGCCACGCCAGCCACCCGGCCAGCACCGGCGCCGCCCAGCCCTGGCTGCGCAGCGCCAACGGCGCCTGCGCCGCCACCGCCGACCGCGACCCCGCCGGCCGCGCCAGCTTCGGCATCTACAGCCCCGAGTCGCGCAAGTCGGTGCACGTGCGCGAGATCTTCTAGTCCAGGCCG
>CAYPDO010000022.1:0-7166 GCA_964409495.1 uncultured Bordetella sp. | reverse complement strand
GCCGCTGGCCACCGGCCCGCCGGCCTGAACATCAGGTGGATGTGCAAGCTGCCCGCCCATGCCTGGCCCGCCCGGCCCGCCCGGTGCAGCCAACCGCTGTCCACCTGGGGGGTTTGGGTGGCCTGGCTGGGCTGCGTGCGGCGCCGGCTGGCCTGGCGGCCGGGCCTGGCCATGCTGGGGCTGCTGGCCGGTCTGCTGGCCTGGCCGGCGGCACAGGCCGCGTCGTACAGCTTTCCCGGTGCCCTGCCGCCGGGCTGCAGCGGCAGCAACGGCAGCTACAGCTGCGGCAGCCTGAGCCTGGGCTTCGGCGATACCGTGAGCATCGGTTCACCCAAGCCGGCCACCATCACGGTGAACGGCAACCTCAGCACCGCCAACGCCCAGATCAACACCAGCGGCACCGCCAGCGACCTGAACCTGGTGGTCACCGGCCAGTTGCTGCTGCAGTACCAGACCCAGCTGGTGGCCAACGTCACGGCCGGCAGCATCGACGACGAAGCCGGCTCGGTCAGCATCACCGGCAACCTGGCCACCAGCGGGTCAGGGGCGCTGACGCTGCGCTGGAACACCACGGTCGACGGCAGCCTCAGCAGCGGCAGTGGTGCCATCACGCTGCTCGAGAGCAACACGGTCAGCGGCGCGATCAGCAGCAGCAGCGGTGCCGTGCTGGTGGGCTATCGCAGCACCGTGGGCGGCGCGCTGGGCACCGACGCGGCGATCACGCTGGGCCAGGAGGCCACGCTGAACGGCGCGATCACCGGTGGCAACGGCGCGGTGCTGGTGGGCTACGGTGCCCGCGTGAACAGCAACCTCACCACCAGCGCCGGCAGCATCACGCTGGACCAGGCGGCACAGGTGAACGCCTGTGTGCGCAGCACCGGCCTGGCCAGCATCAACCTGGGTTACCAGGCCGTGGCCAGCGCCGTGTGCTGCGGCAGCGGCAGCTGCGGCCGCTCGTGCGTGACAAACAACTCCACCTATGCGCTGCCGGCCGCCTGCACGAACGCGGTGACGCCCACCTACACCAACGCGTCGATCCCGTTCGCCTGGGTGGATGCCAGCAGCCACACCAAGATCGGCAGCGCCACCACGCCCTACAAGTTCAATGGCGGCGGCGGCTGCGGCACCACGCCGCCAACGCTGGACGACACCCTCAGCGACCCGGTGCCGATCGGCTTCAGCTTTCCGTTCGCCACCACCAGCTACACCTCGGTGCGGGTGATGACCAACGGCCGCGTGCAGTTCGGCAGCACCAGCACCTGCGGTTTCGGCACCGCCAACGTGGGCCCGCCGCAGGACTATGGCTACCAGCTGCCCAACAGCGGCCTGAACACCACGATGAAGGTGTTTGGCGCCGACCTGGACCCCACCAACCTGGCCGAGAAGCCCGACTACCCCTCGGCCTCGGCGCGCACCAGCTGCCTCAGCCTGAGCAGCTGCTATGTCAGCGTGGCCACCGTCGGCAGTGCGCCGCAGCGGCGCTTCGTGGTCACCTGGTACCGCGTGCCCGAGTGGGTGTCGTCGACCAATACCAGCGGCGCCTTCGACATCCAGCTGATCCTCCACGAGAACGGCAGCTTCGTCTACCAGTACGGCAGCATCCAGCATGGCGGCACCGGCACGGCCGAGGTGGGCTGGCAGATCAGCGACAGCGATTACGACGTGATCCAGTTCGGCGCCGCCAGCGAGCCGCCGGCCAACTCGGCCATGGTGTTCTACGTGGCCGCGCCGGTGCTGGCCTGGTACCAGGCCGAAGAAGGCGCCTGGGCGGCCGGCGGCGCCGGCCAGGTGCGCGACAGCAGCGGCAATGCGCTGCACGGCCTGGCGCTGGGCCGGGCCCAGGTGACTGCCAGCGGCAAGGTCTGCCGCGGCGCCAGCATTGCGCTGGACACCACGGCCGCGGGCGTCAACGCACTGCGGCTGGGCGCCAGCTTTGCCGGCACCGGCAGCCAGACGCTGGCCGGCACCGGCGCGGTGATGTTCTGGATCAACGCCAACACCGCCTGGCAGGGCGTGCGCGATGCGCAGCTGGTGGATGCGGCCACGGTCAGCGGCGAGTGGTTCCACCTGGTGCGCCTGTCCAGCGGCGTGCTGCGCTTCGTGGTGACCGACAGCACCGGCGCCGTGCGCACGCTGGATTCGCCGGCGCAGAGCTTTGCCGCCGGCAGCTGGCAGCACGTGGCCATCGTCTGGAACTTCAACGGCAGCCCCACCGCGGGCAGCGACAGCCTGGCCATCTACGTCAACGGCGCGCGCGTGGCCTACACCACCTTCACCAGCGACGGCTCGCTGGCCGGCTCGCTGGGGGCGCTGCACATCGGCGACAACCCGGCCGGCCACACCGGCTACGGCAGCACGGTGAACTCGGCCGACGCGGTGATCGACGAGGTGCAGGTGCTGAACTACGTGCCCACCTCGGCACAGCTGACGGCGCGCATGAACGACACCCATGCCTGCGACAGCTTCAGCTTCGACCACCTGGAGCTGCGCCACAGCAGCTGGAGCGGCGTGGCCTGCTCGCCCGCCACGCTCACCGTCGTGGCCTGCGCCGACAGCGCCGTGCCCTGCACCAGCTACTACACCAAGGGCACGCAGCTGACGCTGGGCCACAGCAGCGGCAGCGTGTACTGGTTGAGCGGCAACGACGCCACGCTGGCCATCGGCTGGGGCCAGTCCAGCGCCAGCAAGGATGTCTACATCGCCACCGGCAGCGCCACGCTGACCATCGCGGCGGCCAGCCCGGCGGCCACCCAGGCCACGCGCTGCAACGGCAGCGGCGGCAGCTGCGTCTGGACCAGCAACCCCAGCGGCCTGCTGCTGACCGTGCCCGCACTCACCAGCGGCAAGCCGGCCGCGTTCAGCGTGCAGGCGGTGGAATCGGTGGGGGCCGCGCCGCCGCAGGCCTGCGTGGCCATCCAGGGCCTGGGCGGCGGTGCGCTCAAGCTGTGGGCCAGCCCGGTCACGCCGGCAAGCTTTGCCAGCACCAGCAGCTCGGCCGGGGTCACCGTGGGCGGCCCGCCGCTGGTGGCCACCACCCAGGGCGGCAGCTATGCGGCGCTGGGCAGCAGCCTGCCGGGCAGTGACACGCTCAGCGGCCTGGGCTTCGACAGCACGTCCAGCATCACGGCCTGGCTCAAGCACATGGACAGCCACCGCTTCACGCTGTCGGCCCGGCTGAGCACCACGGCGCCGCCGCTCACGCTGGACGGCAGCACCACGGCCACCGCGCTGCCGGTGGGCCTGGGCGTGGCCGTGCCGGCGGCGCGCCAGGCCGACGCCGCCACGCAAAGCGCCTGCGCCAGCGGCCCGGGCGCGGCCTGCGACAGCGCGGCCGGCGCCGCCGCGCGCACCGGCGCCGCCGGTGACAGCTTCAGCAGCACGGTGTTCGCCGCGCTGTGGACCGCCGACGGCGACGCCGATTTCACCGACAACCCGCTGGTGCCCAGCGTCAGCGGCAGCGCCAGCCTGGGCGCCACGCTGCTGGCGCCGCAGGGCGGCCAGGCCGGCAACCTGGGCCTGACCACGGTGAACCTGGCCGGCGGCAGCAGCGGCGCCCAGACCCAGAGCTGGAGCCAGGCCGGCGCGCTGCGCATCGACGCCAGCCTGTCCTGGCTGGGCAGCAGCCTCAGCGGCCAGTCGGTGGCCATCGGCCGCTTCACGCCGAAGTACCTGCGCACCACGCTCACCAGCGCCGGCTGCGGCAGCTTCACCTACTCGGGCCAGCCCATCACCACGGTGACGGTGAGCGCGATGGACGGCGCCAGCCCGCCGGCCATCACGCCCAACTACCGCGGCGCCTTCGCCCGCGCGGTCACGCTCAGCGATGGCAGCGGCGCGGCCGGCAGCTTCAGCGCCGCCGGCATTGCCGCCAGCGCCTTCGGCAGCGGCGCCACGCTGGGCCAGGCCACGGCCGCGCCGGTGTTCAGCTTCAGCAGCGCGCTGACGGCGCCGGCCACGCTGGCCCTGCGCGCCAGCGATGGCGAGGTGACGTCGGCCGGCACCGCCGGCGCCGAAGACAGCGCACTGGTGCGCAGCGGCCGGCTGCGCCTGTCCAACGCCTTCGGCAGCGCGCGGGCCGCGCTGCAGGTGCCGGTGACCGCCGACTACTGGAGCGGCGCCGCCTGGGTGGTGAACAGCGCCGACCACTGCACCAGCCTGGGCGCCGCAAGCATCAGCCTGAGCAACCCGCGCGATGCCCGGGGCGATGCCAGCAGCGCCAGCAGCAGCGCCGGCGCGGTGAGCCTGGTGGCCGGCCGCGGCAGCCTGGTGCTGGCCGCGCCCAGCCCGGCCGGCAGCAGCCTGACGCTGGACATCGGCGTGAACCTGGGCAGCGGCGGCGCCGACCAGTCCTGCCTGGGCACCCGCGTGGCCACCACCGGCGCCGGCCGGCCCTGGCTGCGCAGCCGCAACGGCGCCTGCAGCAGCACCTGGGACCGCGACCCGGCGGCCCGCGCCAGCTTCGGCATCCACAGCCCGGAAGGGCGCAAGGTTGTTCATGTGCGTGACCTCTTCTAGGCCCCGGCCGCGGCGCTGCCGCCCGCCGGTGCAGGGCTTCTCGATGGTGGAGCTGGTGGCCATCGTGCTGCTGCTGGGCGTACTGGCCGCGGTGGCCATGCCGCGCATGGGCAGCGCGCTGGCGCTGGGCGGCAGCGCCTGGCGTGACCAGGTGGGCGCCGCGCTAAAGACAGCGCGCAGCCTGGCCCAGGGCCACCGCCGCCTGGTGTGCGCCGACGTGGCCAGCGGCACGGTGAGCCTGACGATTGCCGCCACCAACCCGGCCACGGCCTGCGGCAGCACGCTGGTGGGCGCGGATGGCAGCGCGCAGTGGGCGCGCGTCAGCGGCAACCACAGTGCCAGCATCACACCGGCCGGCACGCTGTACTTCCAGCCCGACGGCCGCATCACCAGCGACGGCGCCGGCAGCAGCCCGGTGAACGCCAGCATCGCCATCGCTGGCGAGAGCGCCATCACCATCACCGGTGTCACCGGCCATGTGGACTGAACCCGTGCACCGGCGCCAGCGCGGCTTCACGCTGCCCGAGGTGATCATCGCCATCGTGGTGCTGGGCGTGGGCCTGGCCGGCGTGCTGCTGGCGCTGCGCACGGCCGTGCACGGCAGCGGCGACCCGGTGGTGCACCGGCAGATGCAGGCCATTGCGCAGGAGCTGCTGGAGGAGATCCAGCTCAAGCCCTATGCGCCGGCCGCCAATGCCGCCGCCGCCGGCTGCGCGCGCGACACCTTCAACGACGTGTCCGACTACCAGGGCTATGCCAGCACCGGCATCTGCGCGGTGGACGGCACGGTGATCCCGGCGCTGGCGGGCTACAGCCTGAACATCGCCGTGGCCGGCGGCACGCTGGGCGGTGTGGCGGCGGCCAAGCGCATCGTCATCACCGTCACCCAGCCCGCCGGCGGCCACACGCTGCAGCTGGTGGGCTGGCGCACCGATTACGCGTCATGACGGGCCACCCATCGCACCACCTGCGGCCCGGACACCGGGCCGGCCACTGGCCAGAGGCCAGTGGCCTTCGGCAGGCACGAACGGTCCGCAGGGACTGTTCGTGTCCGGCCGCAGTCCGCAAGCCGGCCCGCTGTTCACAAGGGAGATCGGCCGGCCTACCCGCCGGACGCGGGGCGCCATCGCGCGGCTTCACGCTGATCGAGCTGGTGATCACGCTGGTGCTGATCGGCGTGCTGGGTGCCACGCTGGCGGTGTTCTTCAAGCCGGCCTTCGACATCTACCTGTCGGCGCGCAGCCGCGCGGCCATCACCGCCGATGCCGACCAGGGCCTGCGCCTGATGCTGCGCGATGTGCAAAGCGCGGTGCCCAACGCGATCCGCGCGCCGACCAGCGAGTGTTTCGAGACCGTGCCCACGCTGGGCGGCGGCCGCTACCGCCGCGACACCGACATCGTGACCAGCGGGGCGGCGCCGGTGGACACCGGCAGCAGCACCACGCAGTTCGACGTGCTGACGCCGTTGAGCAGCGTGCCGGCGGTGGGCGACTGGCTGGTGGTGGACAACCAGAACCCCGGCGACGTGTATGCCGGCAGCAACCGCACGCAGATCACCGCGGTGGCCACGCCCAACGCCGCCCATGGGCGGCACCGCCTGAGCGTGAACGCGATGCAGTTTCCGCTGGGCTACGAGGGCGCACGCTTCACGCTGGTGCCCGATGCCCAGAAGGCCGTGTTCTACGTGTGCAGCGGCGCCGGCAGCACGCTGGACGCCAGCGGCAACGCGCCGGGCCGCCTGGTGCGCCTGGCCAACTACGGCTTCAATGCCGCCACGCCCACCAGCTGCCCCTCGGCCGCCGGTGGCGACGTGGTGCTGACCGGCGTGCGCGCCTGCCGCTTCGTCTACGAGGCCAACCAGGGCGCCACGCAGCAAAGCGGTTTCATCTCGATCCAGCTCGAACTCACCCGCAATGGCGAGACCGCCAGCCTGGTGGTGGGCGCGCATGTGGTGAACATCCCATGAGGCGCGCACCCCAAGGCCTGGCGGGCCGCGCGACGCGGCGGCGGGCATCGGCATCGGCATCGGCATCGGCATCGGCGCCCGCGCGCGGCCTGGGTGCGGTGGCGGTGATCATCGTGCTGGTCACGCTGGCCGGCCTGGCCGCGGCCGTGCTGCGCCTGGGCCAGCAGGCGCAGATCACCAGCACGCAGGACGTGCTGGCACTGCGCGCCGCGGCGGCCGCGCGGGCCGGCATCGAGTGGGGCCTGTACCAGGCCTTCAAGGGCAGCTGGACCAGCTGCAGCAGCGCCAGCCAGTCGCTCGACCTGAGCGCCGACCTGGGCATGGTGGTGGCCGTGAGCTGCGACTCGCGCCTGTACAACGAGGGCGAGAGCGCGCCTGGCGTGGCACAGACGGTGCGTGTCTACACCATTGACGCGCTGGCCTGCAATTCGGCGGCCTGCCCGGATGGCACGGCCGCGGTGCGGGCGGGGTATGTGGAGCGGCGGCGGCAGATTCACGCGGTGAGTGCGGAGTAGCGGCGGGTTTGGCTGGCCTGGCGGCCGGGCTTTGTCGGCTGCCTGGCGGCTGGGCGCTGGCGACTGCCTGGCGGCTGGGCTCAGTTGACTGCCTGGCGGCTGGGCGTTCCCATGGCTCCTGGCAGCCCGCCGGTCTCGCCCGGCCGGCGAGGTCCTTTCTTGTCGCGACA
>CAYPDO010000021.1:0-20532 GCA_964409495.1 uncultured Bordetella sp. | reverse complement strand
GTCTGCGGCAACACGGTGGTCTTCCGCGCGTCGGAAGCCAGCCCGCGCACCCATGCGCTGGTGGCGGAGGCCCTGGTGGAGGCCGGCCTGCCGGCCGGCGTGCTGAACATGATCATCAACGCGCCGCAGGACGCGCCCGAGGTGGTGGATGCGCTGATCGCCCACAAGGCCGTACGCCGCATCAACTTCACCGGCTCCACGCGCGTGGGCCGCATCATTGCCCAGAAGGCGGCCACGCACCTCAAGCGCTGCCTGCTGGAGCTGGGCGGCAAGTCGCCGCTGGTGGTGCTGGACGACGCCAACGTCGACGAGGCGGTGAAAGCCGCGGTGTTCGGCTCCTTCCTGTACCAGGGCCAGATCTGCATGTCGACCGAGCGCATCGTGGTGGACGAGGCCATCGCCGACGAGTTCGTGGCCAAGTTCGCCGCCAAGGCCGCCGAGCTGCCGGCCGGTGATCCGACGAAAAACGCCGCCTGCGTCATCGGCCCGATGGTGGCCAGGGAATCGGGCCCGCGCCTGAACGCGCTGATCGACGACGCGCTGGCCAAAGGCGCCACGCTGGCCACCGGCGGCCGCGCCGATGGTGCGGTAATGCCGGCCACCATCGTCGACCATGTCAAGCCGGGCATGAAGATCTACGACGAGGAGACCTTCGGCCCGATCACCACCGTTGTGCGCGTGAAGGGCGCCGACGAGGCCGTGCGCGTGGCCAACGACACCGAGTACGGCCTGTCGTCGGGCGTGTTCGGCCGTGACGTGACGCGCGCCCTGCAGGTGGCGCTGCAGATCGACTGCGGCTCGGTCCATGTCAACGGCGCCACCGTGCAGAACGAGGCCCAGGCGCCCTATGGCGGCATGAAGAACAGCGGCTATGGCCGCTTCGACGGCCGTGCGGTGATCGACGAGTTCACCGAGCTGAAGTGGATCACGCTGGAGCCATCGGTGCAGCAGTACCCGGTGTGATGCCTGCCTCTGTGCCGCCCCGGGTTCCGGGGCTGGCACGGTGACGAATCCAAAGCGGCCTGCGATGCTCTCGCAGGCCGCTTTGCCGTCCGGGGTGGATCAGTCGGTCACGTCGTCACTGCCCACGCCCAGCGAATGCCCCAGGCGGCGCTGCTTGGTCATCAGGTAGGCCCGGTTCTCGTCGGTGGGCGGCGTCTGCAGTGACAGGCGCTCAGCAATGTGCAGGCCGAAGTCGGCGATGCCCTGGTACTTGGCCGGGTTGTTGGTCATCAGGCGCATGCTGGTGATGCCAAGATCCTGCAGGATCTTGGCGCCCACCGTGTAGTCACGCGCATCCACCTGCAGCCCCAGTTCCAGGTTGGCATCCACGGTGTCCAGCCCGCTGTCCTGCAGCGCATAGGCGCGCAGCTTGTGCGTCAGGCCAATGCCGCGGCCCTCGTGGCCGCGCAGGTACAGCACCACGCCCCGCCCGGCACGGCCGACCGCGGCCAGCGAGGCCTCCAGTTGCTGCCGGCAGTCACAGCGCAGCGAGCCGAAGGTGTCGCCGGTGAGGCATTCGGAGTGCACGCGCACCAGCACGTCGTCGGCCCCGTCGACCTGGCCCATCACCATGGCCAGGTGCTCGTGCACACTGCCCGGCTCGCGGTAGACGCAGGCCGTGAACACGCCGTGGCGCGTGGGCAGCCGCGCCTCCGAGGCGCGCTGCACGCCCACCTGCCGTCGCCGGTAGGCGATGAGGTCGTGGATGGAGATCATGCGCAGCCCGTGCTCGCGGGCGAACACCTCCAGCTCGGGCCGGCGCGCCATGCTGCCGTCCTCGCTGACGATCTCCGCCAGCACGCCGCCGCGGCGCAGGCCGGCCAGGCTGGCCAGATCCACCGCGGCCTCGGTGTGGCCGGGCCGGTGCAGCACGCCGCCGGGCACCGCGCGCAGCGGAAAGACATGGCCCGGGCGATTGAAGTCCTGCGCCACCACCTGGGGATCGACCAGGGCGCGGATGGTGGCGGCGCGGTCGGCGGCCGAGATGCCGGTGCTGGTGCCGTGGCGGAAGTCCACCGTCACCGTGTAGGCGGTGTGCAGCGACTCGGTGTTGCGCTCCACCATCAGCGGCAGCTCCAGCCGGTCCAGCCGATCACCGGGCAGGGCCACGCACAGCATGCCGCTGGTGTGGCGCACCATGAAGGCCACGGCCTCGGGTGTGGCGTACTCGGCCGCCAGGATCAGATCACCCTCGTTCTCGCGGTCCTCGTTGTCGACCACCACCAGCATCTCGCCGCGCGCAAAGGCCTGCAGCGCGTCCTCGATCCGATCGAATGCCATCTGTTCTGTCTCCTGGGTCGTGTGGAAGGTGTGCGGATGCACGGTTGACCCAGGTCACTGCGATCTTCATGCCCGGCGATGGCCGGCCGGTCATTCAAGGACTTGCGCGCGATGCCGTGTCGCAGCGCAATGCCTTGCGACACCAGCTGTCGCACGGCAGCGCGCGATGCGACAGCGCGCCAGGCGCTGGTTGCGCCCGACTCAGGAGGGCTTGCGGGGCGTGTCGCCGTCGGCGCCATTGCGCGGACGCGCGATGCCGAACTGCACCAGCCGGCGGTGCAGCGTGGCGCGTGAGATGCCCAGCAGCACGGCGGCAGTCGACACGTTCCAGCCGCTGCGTTGAAGTGCGTCTCGCACGGCGTCGGCATCGGCCGGCACGCGCGCGGCCTGTGCTTCGGCCCCAGCGGCCGCGCGCGGCGGCCGGTCCGCGGCACACAGCGGCGGTGGCAGGGCCTCCAGGCCGATCACCGGTGAATCGCTGATGGCCACCGCGAAGCGCGCCACATGCGCCAGCTCGCGCAGATTGCCCGGCCAGGGGTGCTGCACCAGCGCACGCAGCGCCGCGTCGGTGAGCGCCAGTGCGCCCAGATGCGCCTCGGCAGCGGCGCGCTCGAAGGCCTGCTCCACCAGCACGCGACGGTCACTGCGCTGGCGCAGCGCGGGCAGCACCAGCGTGGCGCCGCTCAGGCGGTAGTACAGGTCTTCGCGGAAGCGGCCCTCGCGCACCAGCTGCTGCAGGTCGCGCAGACTGGCGGACACAAGCGCGAAGCGCACATGCACCGGCTCGGACGCGCCCACCGGCACGAACTCGCCTTCAGACAGCACCTGCAGCAGGCGCGCCTGCAGCGCAAAGGGCATGTCGCCGATCTCGTCGAGGAACAGTGTGCCGCCATGGGCCGCCAGCAGGCGTCCCGGCGAGCCTTGCTTGGACGCGCCGGTGAACGCGCCGCCGCGGTGCCCGAACAGCTCGCTCTCGATCAGGTCGGCCGGGATGGCCGCGCAGTTGATGGACACGAAGGCGCCGGCACGATGTGGCCCCGCGGCATGCAGGGCCCGCGCCAGCTGGGTCTTGCCGCTGCCGCTCTCTCCCTGCAGCAGCAGCGGCAGGCCACGCGCATGCAGGCGCTGGGCCTTGCCCAGCTGGGCCACCATGACCGGATCGCTGCCGACGATCTCGTCGAGCGTGGGCTGGTGCCGTAGGGCCGCCTCGCGCGGATCGGCGCGGCCGCGCACCACGCGCGCCAGCTCGACCGGGCCACGCGCCAGCGTGGGCGTGGTCCGGCGCGGCGGCTCGGCCACCCGCACATGCACGCGGCCCTGCGCCAGCTCGATGGCGGGTGAACGCGCATCCAGCAGGCGGTCCACGCTGGGCACACCGGCCACGGTGCTGAGCTTGCGGCCGATGAGCGGCGCGTCGCCCTGGGCGGCCGCGGCGCCGGCAAAGAGTTGTTCAGCCAGCGGCGTGGCATCGATGATGCGGCCGCCATCGTCCAGCGCCAGACGCGCCTCGGCCGCGCCATCGCAGAAGTCGTCGTGGCGCGACAGGCGCAGGATGCGGCCCCTGGCGTGGCGACGGTCGAAGTAGAGGTTCTCGATGCGGCGGGCCGAACTGGCCACCAGCTCACGCAGCACGGCCTGCAGCGCATGGTTGGTGCTGTGCATCGAGGTCACGTTGAGCACGCCGGCCAGGCGCCCCTCGGCGCCGAAGATCGGGGCCACGGTGCAGCTCAGTGGCGTGAGCTTGGTGGCGAAGTGCTCGCCCATCACCACCGACAGGGGCCGCTGCTCGCGCAGGCACAGGCCGACGCCGGTGGTGCCCTGGCGCTCCTCGGTCCAGATCGAGCCCGGCAGCACGCGCAGGTTGCTGCAGCGGTCCACCACGGTGGCGGCGCTGCGGAAGTGCACCACCACACCATGGGCGTCGGTCAGCATCACCACCTCGGCATGGTCGGACAGCCGCTGGTACAGGCGGTCCATCTCCGGGCTGGACAGTGCGCTCAGCTCCTCGATGGGCGCACGCCGCTCAAGCAACTCTGACCGCGTGAGCACGTCGGGCTCGACGATGCGGTCGGGCTCCAGTCCATGCTGGGTCACGCTGCGGACCCACGACGCGCGCAGCACCTCGTCGACATCGGTGGCCAGATGGGGCCGGCGCCCGTCCAATGCGGCCATCACATGGTGGGCGTGGGCGTTCATCGGTGTCCTACTCCTGCGGGTTGCGGGCGCAATCTACCGGCAAGGCCGAGCGGCACACAGAGGGGGAACCCGCTCGTGCAGAGCCGTGCGTGCCGCGCTGTGCGCGGCGTGATGACTGTCGCATCCGGCGTGCTGCGACACCCCACTGTCGCAGTACGGCCGCCTGCGACACATGCGTGCCGTGCAAGTGCTTGATTTGACTCGGCTCAAGGGCTGGCATGGCCTTCGCAGTGGCTCCTGGCATCGCACCGGATGTCCGATGTCCGGTGAACAAGGAGGAGACCTGCAGATGCAATCCCCAGCAAGCCCGACGGCCTGGGCCGAGCCGGCGATCGGCGCCTTCCGCGAGGCCATGCGCCGCCTGGCTGCCTCGGTGATGATCGTCACCACGCGCGACGGCGAGGGCCATCCGCACGGCATGGTGGCCTCGTCGGTGATCCCGGTGTCGATGGAGCCGCCGTCCATGCTGGTGGCCGTCAACCGCGGCGCGGGCCTGCATCCGGCGCTGTCGGCCAGCGGCCGCTTCTGCGTCAACCTGCTGGCCGGCCACCAGCACCATTTGCTGGCCCCGTTCTCGCAGACCAGCCTGCGCGTGGAGCGCTTCCGCTCCGACGACTGGGCCGACGCCTGGTCCCCTGCCGCCGACCGGCTGCCCTGGCTGCCGCAGGCACCGGCCGCGATCGAATGCGCCGTCGACCTGGCCACCGACTACGGCACGCACACGCTGTTCATCGGACGTGTGCTCAGCGTGCATTGCCCCGACGCCACGGCCGGCGCCATGTCGCCGCTGGTGTGGCTGGCCGGCGAGCGCGCGGCGCTCACGGCCGCCGCCTGAGCCGGACCGCCGAACCGCGCCAGCGCGCCCGCACAGCCAACGCGCCGGCACCACTTTCCCGTCCACGCCGCACGGCGTATTCCACCCCAGAAGGAGACTCGCGATGAAACTAGGTCTGTTCGGCATGCCGCTGCATCCGCCCACCCGTCCGATGGCCGAGAGCTATGAGGAGGACGCGGCCAAGGTGATCCATGCGGACGAGGTGGGCTTCGACGAGGTGTGGATCGGTGAGCACATGTCGTGCACCACCGAGCCCATCGCGTCGCCGCTGATGTTCATGGCCTCGCTGATCAACCGCACGAAGCATGTGCGCTTCGGCACCGGCGTGATCGCGCTGCCCAACCACCACCCGGCCGTGGTGGCCTCGGAGGTGGCGCAGTTCGACCACATGAGCCGCGGACGGCTGATGCTGGGCATCGGCCCGGGCGGCCTGGCCAGCGACATGGAGCTGTTCGACGTGCTGGACAACACCTACCGCACCGAACGCATGATGGAGTCCATCGACACCATCCTGCGCCTGTGGCGCCAGGATCCGCCCTACCGCATCGATGGCAAGCACTGGAAGATCAAACTGGCGGACACGGTGATGCCCGAGCTCGGCGTGGGCTACATCCCCAAGCCGCTGCAGCAGCCGCATCCGCCGGTGATGATGACGGCCATGTCGCCGTTCTCGGACAGCTGCAAGACCGCGGGCATCCGCGGCTGGGGCCCGATGAGCGCCAACTTCTGCCCCGAGTACATCATCGCCAGCCACTGGAAGAAGTTCAGGGAAGGCTGCGAGGAGGCCGGCCGCACCCCCAACGGTGACAACTGGCGCGTGGCGCGCAACATCGTGCTGGCCCGCAGTGACTCCGAGGCACGCGACCGCGTGATGGACCCGTCGGGCAGCAACTACTACTACTTCGAGTACCTGTGGAAGGTGCTGCTGGCGGTGAATTACACCGCGGTGATGAAGGATGACCCCAAGCAGCCTGACGACAGGGTCACCGTCGAGCAGCTGATCGACAGCATGGTCATCTACGGCTCGCCCAAGACCGTGACCGAGAAACTGCTGGCCTTCCGCGAGCGCACTGGCCCCTTCGGCGGCCTGCTGATGGCAATGATGGACGGCTCGGGCGCCAACCGCGCACGCGAGTTCGAGACCATGACCCTGCTGGCACGCGAGGTCATGCCCGCCGTGCGCAGCGCCATCGGGCGCTAGCGCTTCCTGGCGCCTGGCCCGCAAGGCTTGGCGCCCACTCCCCTAACGCATCTCCCGCCGGGCCTGGCCTCGGCGGGCCGGACGGGCCTTGTCCGGCGATATCCAGAACATTGCGAGGAGACAACCGCATGACCATCCGAAACCTGGCCTTCGCGACCGCGCTTACCGCGGCGGCCGCATCCAGTGCCTGGGCCGCCACAGGTCCGGGCTATGACGATCCAGACAACTGGCCGCAGTACCACCGCAGCCCCAACGCCTGGCGCTTCAGCCCGCTCAAGCAGGTCAACAAGGACAACGTCAAGCGCCTGCGTGTTGCCTGGATCCATCAGCCCGGCGTGATCACCCATGGCCTGCAGGCCACGCCCATCGTCGTCGACGGCGTGATGTACACGATCGCCCCCGACAACAACGTCTTCGCACTGGATGCTGCCACTGGCAAGGTGCTCTGGCACTACGCCGCCAAGCTAGCGCCCATTGTCAAGGAGGTGTTCTACGGTTCTGCCAGCCGCGGCGTCACGGTGGGGCGGGGCAAGGTGTTCATCGGCACGCTCGACGGGCGCTTCGTGGCGCTGGACCAGAAGACAGGCAAGGAGCTCTGGAGCACCCAGCTCACGGACATGAAGGCCGACTTCGGGGCCTTGTTCTCGTCGCCCCCGCAACTGGCCGGCAAGATCCTGTTCGGCGGCACGACAGGTGGTGACCAGCCCATCGTCGGCAAGATCTTCGCGGTCGATGCAGACACCGGTGCGCGGGCCTGGACCTTCGAGATCCCGCGAGATGACCCCAAGAGCTGGCCGGGAGACAGCCGCAAGAAGGGTGGCGGTTCGGCTTGGCTGCCGGGGACCTATGACCCGACCACCGACACCATCTACATCGGCACCAGCAATGCGTCTCCCGACTTCAACCGCGACGACCGCATGGGCGACAACCTCTACACCGCCACCGTGCTGGCGCTGGACCCGAGGTCGGGCAAGATCAAGTGGCATCGCCAGGAAGTGCCAAACGACACCTGGGACTTCGACTCGGCCTATGAGGCTCTGCTGGTGCCCGACGGCGAGGGCAAGACGGTGCTTGCCCACCTGAACAAGAACGGCTTTGTCTACGTGATGGACAAGGACACCGGGGCAATGCGCAACGCCTGGCAGTACACCGAGAACATGAACTGGGCCAAGGGCGTCGATCCCAAGACCGGCCTGCCGATTGACCCGGTCTATCCGGAGACCGACAAGACCAAGTTTCATTGCCCCAACCTGCTGGGTGCCCGCAGCTGGAACCATGGTGCCTACAACCCGGAGAAACGGCTGTGGTACTCCCATGGCATGGAGGTGTGCAACCACGTCACCAGCGCACGGCAGGAGCCGCTGACCGGGATCAGCCAGCTTGCGCTGGGGCTCTCCGACATCAAGCTCACTGATCCGCCCGGCAAGAAGGCCGATGGCTGGTTGGGGGCCTTTGATCCGGTCACGGGCAAGCAGGCCTGGAAGATCCGCTTCGAGATGCCGCACCTGAGCTCGGTGCTGGCAACGGCCGGTGGCCTGGTGTTCAGCGGCGACATGCGCGGCACGCTCTACGCCTTCGATGCGGACAACGGCTCGGAGCTGTGGCGATTCAATGCCGGCTCCGGCGTGCGCGGCGGGCCGGTCAGCTATGCGGTGAACGGCAGGCAGTACATCGCCATCCCCACCGGTCTGGGCTCACACGCACCGGGCTTCCTCACGGGTGCCTTCCCGCAGATCCGCAACCTGCCGGGCGGCGCTGCCCTGGTGGTCTTCACGGTCGACTGACCGATGCCGCGCATGCTCAGGCGGCTGACGGTCGCCGCCTTGATCCTGAGTGCCGGCGCGGCGGCGGCCGAGCCGCCATTCTCGCTGGATGATGAGTCGCGCATCGACGCCGGCCGACGCCGCTTCGCACGCACCTGCGCCGCCTACTGCCATGGTGCCGAGGGCAGCGGTGGACGGGCACCGGCGTTCAAGGGCAACAGCCGGCTGGTGCCCGAGGAAGCCTTCAAGGTGATCACCGAGGGCCGCCGCGGCTCGGACATCATGCCCCCCTGGGGCAGCAGCTTCACCCCCGAGCAGATCTGGGAGCTGGTGGCCTACCTGCGCGTGCTGTCGCGTCAGCCGCCGGACTGATGGCCAGACAGAGAGGCCCGGGGTCGGATCAGGCCTCCAGATGGAGGAATCCGGCGGGGCCTGCGTAGGCAGCCCCGCCGATCCATTTCAGAACCGGTAGGTCGAGCGCACACCCACCGTGCGCGGTTCGCTCATGTAGCCGTAGTTGGTGCCGGCCAGGCTGGTGGTGCCCATCAGCTGCGCCTTGTTCTCCAGGTTCTTGACGTAGAACTGGATGTCGAAGGCGTCGCTCGGGCTGGTGTACATCAGCGACAGGTTGGTCTTGGTGAACGAGGCCTGGCGGAACACGACCGGATCGGCGGTGGCCGTGCCCACGTCGGTCAGGTTGTAGGCCGAGGAGTACTTGGTGCCCAGGTGGCCGGTCACGCGCGCGCCCGAGGCCAGATCCCAGTGGTGGGTGTAGCCCACGTTCAGCACGGTGGTGGGCGACTTGTCCAGGTGCCTGCCCGAAAAGTCCACCTTCTTGGGCGTCTTGAAGTCGCTGTACGTGGCATCCAGCAGACCCAGGCTGGCATCGATGCGGCCCACGGCGCTGACGCGGTAGCGTGCCGACAGCTCCAGGCCGCTGACCTTGGCCTCGCCGGTGTTCACGGTCACGGCCGAGTTGTTCACGATGCCGGTGCGCTGCATCTCGCTGTACTGGTAGTGGAACAGCGACGAGGTCAGCTGCAGCGCGTTTTCCAGGAACCGGCCGTTCAGGCCCGCCTCGATCGACGTGATCTTCTCGGGCTTGTAGATGAACTCCGGCTGCGTGCGGGTGTCACCATCGTTGAAACCGCCGGCCTTGAAGCCGTTGGCCACGCTGGCATAGAGCATCTGGTTGGGCGACAGGTCGCGCTCGACGCCCAGCTTGAAGGTGGAGCGGCTCCACTTGCCCTGGCCATACAGGGCTGCAGCCGGGTTGGTGGCGGGGTTGAAGGTGCCATCCACACTGAAAAGCTGCACGCCATCGCGCATCTTCTTGTCGGTGGTGGTGCGCGCGCCACCGATCAGGCGGGTGCTGCTGTCCAGGCTGTAGGTGACCTGGCCGAACACGGCCTGGGACTCGTTCTCGATGACCGCGTCCTTGTACTGGATGGCGCCCGTGCACGAAGCCAGGCCGCCGCACTGCGCACCGCTCAGCGGACCGGGGAACGGGAAGATGCCGTCCAGCTGGTTGCCGGTGGTCTTCTCGTTGTAGACGAACAGGCCGGCCACCCATTGCAGCGGGCCCTTGTCGCGCGACGACAGGCGCAGCTCGTGCGAGGTCTGATGCACGTCGTTGCGCGTCAGCAGGCCCAGCATGCCCACCGAGTAGTCTTCGCGCATCTGGGTGGAGCGGTCGCCGTAGATGTAGGTCAGGCTGGCAAAGGACAGCTCGGTGCGCAGCTCGGCCTTCCAGCCCGAGGCCTCGTCATTGAACTTGCCTTCCAGCGAGTTGCCGGCATCCACCAGCTTCTTGCTCGGGATGACCCCGCTGCTCAGGTCGTAGTAGTTGGGGCCTGCGCCCTTGTTGACGCTCAGGTCGTAGGACAGGTTCAGCGTGGTGCCGGGTGCGAACTTCACCAGGGCTTGCAGGCGGCCCGAGTCGGTGTGGATGTTGTCGCGGTTCTCACCGAAGCCGTTGCTGGCGGTCTTGGTCTGAGAATAGCCGTCGCGTCGGTTCGACGAGAACGCCGCGCGCAGCGCCAGCGTGTCGTTCACCGGCAGGTTGTAGGCCCCGTCAAAGCGCATCTGGCCCAGGTTGCCCAGTTCACCCGACACATAGCCGCCGCGCACGCTATTGGGCGCCTTGGTGATCACGTTGACCACGCCGGCATTGGCATTGCGGCCGTACAGCGTGCCCTGCGGGCCGCGCAGCACCTCCACGCGCTCGATGTCGTAGAAGGCAGCGCCCGCGCCGGACATGCGGCCCAGATAGACGCCGTCGATGTGGAAGGCCGCGGCCGGCTCACCCAGCGGCGTGGTGTTGGTGTTGTCAATGCCGCGGATGTTCACCACCACCGTGCTGCCACCGGCCTGGCTGATCTGGGTGTTGGGGATCAGGTCGGTCAGGCCCTTGGCATCGGACACGCCCATCTCGCGCAGGTCGTCGGCCCCCACGGCCGACAGCGAGGCGCCCACCTTCAGCGCCGACTGCGACACCTTGTTCGCAGTCACGATGACTTCCTGCTCGGCCTTGGGCGCCGCAGCGGCCTGGGCGTACGCGCTGTTTGCGCAATAGGCCGACAGGGCAGACAGCATCGCCACGGCCAGGGGGTGCAGAACGGGTCTCTTCATCGGTGTCTCCAGTCGTTGTGGTGGCTGAGTCGGTGGGGGTGTTTTCGCAGCACGACCGGCATCGGTCCTGCGCAAATGTGACCGGTCACATTTTGAAGTCGTGCGCTGGCTGCGGCATTGGAGAAAACCCGGTGTGGCGTGGCGAAGTCGCCGGCCGACGGGTGTGTCGGGCCTGTGCGCTGGCGTGGTCTGCGTAGCGTGCCGTGCCCGGCTCACCACCCGTGCACGGCCATGCCGCGAATGGCGGCGTCCGCGGTCCTCAGGGCAGCACTGTGACCGTGTCCGGTGCCTGCAGCAGGTGCGCCAGCATGGCGTGGCACGGCGTCGACAGCAGCGGCACCACCGCCGGTGCCTGCGCGATGCGCAGCATCTCCGGCGCGTGCGGCGCCAGCGCGGGCCAGTGCGGCAGACCGGCGCCGTTCGGATGACCCGTCTTCACAAAGTTCAACCAATAGGCCGAGGCGATGGCGCTGAGCTCGTGGTCGTCGTCGGCATAGGCGCGCTCGGGCGCGGCCTGCAGCGTGGCCATCACGTACGGAACCTCGGCGGTGTGAAACGCGCCATAGCGCTGCGCCTCGGGCCCGGGCGGCACATGGTCGAAGTGGTAGGCGTAGATCGGGCTGCGCGTGCGGCTCAGGCGGTGCGATGCCCAATGCCACAGCGCAGCCAGCCAGGCATCGCGCGAGGCGGCGCGGTAGGCTGCGCCCGCGTCGCCGTCGCTGGCCTGCAGATAGGCCCGGGCCAGCGGCGCCGCGGCGCTGCCAGTCTGGCGTTGCAGCAAAGCCTCCAGCGCCGTGCCGTCGTCGCCGGCGTAGGCCGGATCCAGGCCACTGTTCTCGTCGGCGGTCTGGCCCACCAGCATCGGCACATCGCTGCCCAGGTGCTGCGGGCTGCGCTGGGGCGGCCAGGCCGGCAACAGCACGCCGTCGACCATGGGCATGAAGCGCGGGCCAGGCGCCAGGGTGCGCGTCAGCGCCGCCACTGGCCAGCTGCGCAGTTCGTCCGGCGTCGCAGCTTGCAGGCTGTCGACGAATGCGCAGCCATCGGCCTCGGCCTCGGCGCGGTTGCGGATGGGTGCCAGCGTGGGCGGCCCGCTCTGCGCGATGGCGCGGTGGAACAGGCCGCGCGCACGCGGCGAGGCCACCAGCATGTGCACCGACAAGGCGCCGGCCGATTGCCCGGCCAGCGTCACCGCGCCGGGGTCGCCGCCGAACGCGGCGATGTTGTCCTGGATCCATCGCAGCGCGGCCAGCTGGTCCTGCAGCCCGAAGTTGCCACCGCCCTGGGCGGGGTCTTCCTGGCTCAGCGCCGGGTGGGACAGGAATCCGAGCACACCCAGGCGGTAGTTCAACGTGACCACCACCACGCCTTGTGCGGCCAGCGCCAGGCCTTCGTAGATCGGCACCGATCCCGAGCCCTGGCAGAAGGCCCCGCCATGAATCCACACCAGCACCGGGCAGGTGCCGGCCGCGCGCGTGGCCGGGGTCCACACGTTCAGGTACAGGCAGTCCTCGCTGACCTCGTCCTGGACCACGTACTCCCGCGTCCATGGCCCGAAGCCCTCGGGCATCACGGCCTGCCAGGCGCTGGGCCCGTACTGCGTGGCGGCGCGGACACCCGTCCAAGGCGCCACGGGTGCCGGCGGGCGCCAGCGCAACGGACCGACCGGGGCTGCGGCATAGGGAATGCCGAGGAAGGCCTCGACCTCGCCCAGCCGCTGGCCCTCGACCTCACCGGCGCGGGTCATCGCCCGCGGCGCAGCCAGCGTCACTTCACGCCCTTGATCGGCACGGCCGCCAGCGCGCCCAGCAGCGCAAAGATGGCGGCAGCCCAGAACAGCGCGCCATAGTTCTTGGCCATGCCGGCCGCGCCGATGGCCAGGAAGACCGGCGCGATGGCCGGCGCCAGCGATTGCGGGATGTTGTTGGCCAGGCTGATGATGCCGATGCCCTTGGCCGCGCCACCGGTCTTGTCGGGCAGCACCTCGGCCACCAGCGCCAGGTCGACCGCCAGGTAGACGCCCTGCCCCAGGCCGCAGATCGCGATGCCCCACAGGAAGGGTTCAAGCTGCGCGGTGGTGCCGATCACTGCCAGCCCCACGCTGTAGATCAGCGCCGAGACCAGCACGAAGACACGGCGCCGGGCGATGCGGTCGGACAGCCAACCGCCCAACAAGCTGCCGATCACCGTGGTGAACGTGGACACCAGCGTGCTCTTGAGCATGGTCTCGGGCACGGCGGCGGGGGCGATGCCCACCTTGTCCAGCAGGTAGAACACCTGGTAGCTCATCAGCGTGGCCAGACCCATGAACAGCAGGAAGCGGCTCAGCCAGGCCCAGCAGAAATCGGGCGCCGCGCGCGGGCTGATCCAGAAGCCGCCGAGGAAGCCCTTCCAGTCGAGCGGTACAACGTCGGCGGGCGAAAGGCGGCGGTCATCCAGCCGCAGCATGAACAGCACCACCAGCACCACGGCCACCACGCCGGGCACCATGAACATGGCGCGCATGTCAGGCGCCACGGCCTGCGCCACCGACACGCCCGCCACCACGCCGACTGGAAAGCCGGCGTTCAGGATGCCCGAGACGCGGCCATGCTGGCGTTCGGGCACCTGGTCGGGCAGCACGGCCAGCAGCGTGGGGATCAGGAAGTTGAAGCCCAGCTGCGTGACGCACCAGCCCACCACCAGCATCGTGGCGTCGCCGGTGGCGATGAGGTAAAGGCCCGCCAGGCCCACCACCAGGCCGGCCAGGATCCAGGGGCGCCGCATGCCCCAGCGCGAGGTGGTGCGGTCGCTCAGCTGGCCGGCGACCGGATTGACCAGCAGCGACACCAGCGCACCCAGGCCCAGGGCCCACGACAGCACGGCTTCCTTGTTGGCCGGCGCCACCTCGGCGGCGCGCAGCGCCAGCGTCATCACCGGCGGCGTCAACAGCGCCAGGAAGGTGCCGAACATCGCCAGCGCATACAGCGCGGTGAAGCCGATGGAGGCGTCGGGTTTGGGGGGCAAAGGAGCGGTCGGGGTCTGCGGCATGCGGGTTCGCCTTCGGAGGATCTGCCCCCGACGGGCGCCTAATGTGACCGGTCACATTTTTGGCGGGATGCCCTGCCCCGGCATCAGGACAAACCCGATCGACGACCCCTTTCCCCGGGAGAAATCGTCGAACCGCCGCTCAGGCCGCTGCGGCGCGCTCGCGGAACCCGTTCATCGCGATGGCCACGCAGACCAAGGCCCAGAACACCGGGTATTCAAAGCCGCCCAGGTTCCACAGCCAGGCAAAGCCCTTGATGGCGTACAGCGCATACACCGCCACCGCCAGCGCGCCGGCGGCGCCCAGCGCGGCAAAGCGCGTGCAAAGGCCCAGGATCAGGGCCAGGCCGGTGCCGGCCTCGACCAGGGCCGCCAGGACCACCCAGGCTTCGGCGGGCTGGAAGCCGGCCTTGGTGAAGAAGCCCACCACCCCCGGCGACAGGCCGCCCGCCACGAACTTGCCGGCCACATGGGGCAGCATGAAGGCGCCGGCGATCAGGCGCAGAAGGTTCCACGGTTGGGTCAGATCGAATGCGCTGGCCCGGATGGCGAAGTCTTGTCTGGTGAGTCCCAGCATGATGGTCAACCCGTCGAAAGTTGCGAGAGCCGCCTGGGAATCCGCCGCTGTGTGGCGCCGCGATCCCGGGTCGGCAGCGCCAGTCTAGGCAGCGGCGGCCGGCTTGATTAGCCGGCTCTGGCGGGTAGCATGGTTGCGTTTTTGGAACACAAAGAGTCGCCAGATGTTGACCGCAGACAACCTGATCCTGTTTGCCGAGGTGGCCGCCGCGGGCAGCTTCACCGCGGCCGGGCAGCGCCATGGTCTGCCCAAGTCCACGGTGTCGCGCCGCATCGCCGCGCTGGAATCGGCGCTGGGCCAGCGCCTGCTCACGCGCGGCACGCGCTCGCTCAGCCTCACGCCGTTCGGCGACGGCATCCTGCAGCACGGCCAGCGCCTGCTGGAGGAACTGGCCCAGGTGACCGACCTGGCGCAGCACCGGCAGCTCACGCCCGCCGGGCTGCTGCGCGTGTCGCTGCCGCCGGAGTTCCAGGAGCTGTCACTGCTGCCCTTCCTGCAGGACTTCGTGGCGCGCTACCCGCTGGTGCGGCTGTCGCTGGACTTGTCGCCACACCGGGTCGACCTGATGGCCGGCCGCTACGACCTGGCGGTGCGCGTGGCACGTCAGCTGCCCGATGACACGGCGTTGGTGGCCCGGCCGCTGACCGAGCTGCGCCACGGCCTGTATGCCAGCCCGGCCTATCTGGCGCGGCACGGCATACCCAGCGGCCCGCAGGACCTGGCTGCGCATGTGGCCCTGACCCTGATCGGCAGCGATGGCCTGCCGCAAGCTTGGGAGCTGACCCAGGGCGATGCTACGCATGCCGTGGAGCCTCAGGGGCCGGTGGCCGCGAACTCCATCTCGCTGAACAGCGGCCTGGCAGTGGCCGGCGTCGGCATCGCCGGCATGTCGGAACGCTTTGCGTCGCCCTTCGTGCAGCAGGGCCTGCTGCAGCGCGTGCTGCCGCAGTGGCAACTGCCCACCGCCACGGTCTGGGCGGTGACCCAGGGGCGGCGCCTGTTGCCGCTGCAGACCCGTGCCTTCATCGACCGGCTGCGCGAGGTGCTGGCAGCGCAGCCCGCGGCCGGCTGAGCCGGGCCGCGATCGGCCCCTCAGCCCATCAGCCGGGCCGCATCGGCGCGGGCGTCTTCGATCACGCGCACGGCCTCCTCCGGCAGCAGCGTGCCCTGGGCCAGATTCGCCTGCACGGCCTGCCCGACACGGGCCACATACCCAGCCGCGCTGCCGTAGCGTCGGCGCATGGCCTCGCGGTCGAAGTCCTGGTGGTAGCCGGCCAGGCGCACGCCCTGCTCGTCCACACCCACGTTGGTGGCGCAAGGCACCTCGTAGCCGGCATGGCGCACGCCGCCCGCCACCTGGCCATCGGCATCGCGCACCAGGCGGCCCTGACCATCCAGCACCAGGCGTGGCGTGGCGGCCGGCGCCCGGCCCTCGTGGATCCAGCGCAGCAGGGCCTGCAGCGCCGCCTTCACCAGGTCACCATTGGGCACCCGGCTCCACAGCGGATGGCGCCGCCGCGGCGCACTGCGCGCCAGCTGCGCCGTCAGGGTCAGCGGCTGGCCATCGGCGCACTGCGTGGCGTCGCGCAGCACCTGCGGATCGACATAGCCGGCCATCTCGGCCAGCGACACATGCGAGGCGCCCGCCAGCTCCCACCAGCGCTGCTTCGGCCCGTCGGCCGGCGCCACCGTGCCGGTGTACTCGGCATAGAACTCGGTGCCGATGCCGATCAGCGGCGCCGCCACGTCGTCGCGCGGGCGCGCCATCGGGCCGCGGTCATAGAGCAGGAAGCCGTCGAAGGCACCGCTCAGCGGCTGGATGCTGTCGTGATAACGCCCCAGGCGCACGGCCGACTGCGACTCGCCCGCCGCGATCACGGTGCGCGCCGGCGCCAGGCCCAGCGCCGCCGCCGCGGGCGCACGCAGCAGCCGGGCGATCTGGCTGAAGATGTCCCAGCACAGCACGTCGCCGCCGGCAGCGCCGATGAAGGCGTCGGCCGGGTCCAGCGCGCTGCCGTCCAGCGGGTCGGAGGCCTCAGCCGCCACGCTCAGCCCGGCGTAGCGCGCCGGCTGCCATTGCACCAAGCGCTCCACCCCCACCCGCTGCACGCTGGCGCCCACCCACACATGGCCCTCGCGCAGCAGCAGCTCGCGGCTGGCCGCGAACACGAAGTCGATGTCCTGGCCGGCCGACACGTTGAGCCACTCCACCAGCACCACACCGCTGCAGCGCGTGGCCTCGCGCGGCCGCCGCACCAGCAGCCGCGTGGCGAAAGCGTGGCCCGCGTCAACCCATTGCGCATCGCCGGCAGGCGTCGTCGAGCGGCTGTCGAACCGGTCTGCCAGGCGGTAGCGCGCGGCAGTGCCTTCGATGCGGAACTCCTGCTCCACGTAGCCCAGCGGCTCGATCAGCGCCGCGGCCGAGTTCAAGGGCGCCCGCGGGCCGTGGATCGGCTGGACGGATGGCAGTTTGCTCATGGCGTGCGGGGCCGGTGGCTCAGTACAGCGCATCTGCCCGGCCGCAGCTGGCATCCACCGGGTGGCCGCCAACGAAGGGCTCCTCGCCCAGCAGCTTGGCCACCACCGCCTGCTGCACCGTGGCCACGCAGGTGTAGGCATTGACCACGCAGGGCATGCGTGGCGCGTCGTTCAGGTAGTACGGATGGCCCAGTGACACCAGCACATTGGGCACCTCGTGCCAGTTGCGGCGCATGGCGTGCCAGATCGGCCCGTGCAGGCGGCGCCAGTCGAACTGGATCGCTCCGGCGGTCATCAGCGACTCATGGGCCATCACGTAGAGCATCAGGTCGGTGTTGTCCGGCGTGGGCGGATCGGCGGGGTCGTAGTCACGCACCTCGAAGCCGCGTGCGCGCAGCAGGTCCGGGATCAGCACCTGGGGCGGGGCGAAGGGCGTCAGCGCCGGATCGGCGGTGGCCGTCACCACCGTGATGCGCCGGTGGCGCTGCGGGTTCAGCGGCAGGGTGTGCTGCGTGTCCTTGACCAGGGTGACGCTGGCGCTGGCGGCCCGGCGGGCCACGCGCATGTGGGCTTCGGTGCGCAGCTGTGCGCGCAGTTCGGCTTCCGTCGGCGTGGCGGGCCGCGGCCGCCGGTGCAGCCCGAGCGACGCCTTCAGCGCCAGCACCCGGGTCAGCGCCTCGTCGACCCGCTGCTCGCTCAGGCGCCCATCGGCCAGAGCGCGCTGCAGGATGGCGATATCGGCCTCCAGGTCCTGGCTGAACAGGATCATGTCGCAGCCGTTCTCGATCACCTCGGGCAGGTGTGCTTCGCGCGGCGACCAGCTGGTCAGGCCGCCCATCGGCGTGGCGTCGGACACCAGCAGGCCGTTGAAGCCCAGCTCGCCGCGCAGCAGCTGGGTGTTCAGCAGCTTCGAGATCGATGCCGGGCGATAGGCCTCCACGCCCTCGGCGCCCATCGCGCGGGCATAGGCCGGCCAGGCGATGTGGCCGGCCATGATGGTTTTCACGCCCTGGCCGATGGCGCGGCGGTACAGCGTGCCGAAAACCTCGTGCCACTGCGCCAGCGACAGCGGGTTCAGCGTGGTCAACAGGTGCTGGTCACGGTCGTCGAAGCCTTCGCCCGGCCAGTGCTTGGCGGTGGCGGCCAGGCCCGCGGCCTGCACCACGCCGATGTGCAGGGCCGTCAGATCGCCCACGCGTTGCGGCTCGGCGCCGAAGGAGCGCGTGCCGACGATGCTGCTGCGGAAGGCAGCATTGACATCGGTCACCGGCGAAAAGGTCCAGTCGATGCCGATGGCGCGTGCCTCGTCCACCATCACCTGCAGCGCCTCGCGGTATTGCTGCGCATCGGCCAGCGCGGCCATGCCCAGCTGGTTGGGCATGGGCGTCGTGCCGTCCAGGCAGATCGAGCCGCCCTCCACGTCACCACTGACCAGCACCGGCACCTCGGCAGCCGCCAGCACACCGTGCGCCGCCGCCACGGCGGGCATCAGGCCGCCGATGGTGAACTGCGTGATCGCGCCGGGCTGCAGCCGCCGCAGTGTGGCCAGACTGGCCTCGTCGGCGGTGTCCAGCATCACGTTGAACAACTGCGCCAGGCGCTGCGGCCCCGCCAGGCGCTGCTTGATTCGCAGCACCCAGGCGATGTCGTCCTCGCCGAGGTGAAAGGGAGAGGCCTGCAGATTCGGTGAGGTCGCGCGCATGGCGTATCGATGAAAGCCGGATCGGTCAAATGTGACCGGTCACATTCTGCATTGTTGCAGCGCCGCACCGCCGCTCGGACCGGGGAATTCCCGCACACGCAGCGTCGGCCATCGGGCCGGACATCTGGTGCCAGAATGCCCCCGCCATGAGTGACGATCACGCCAAGCTGACCATCCGGGAAGTTGCCGAAGCAGCCGGCGTCTCGCGCATGACCGTCACCCGCGTGATGCGCCAGGACCCGCTGGTGGCCCCCAAGACCCGCGCCGCCGTCGAGGCCGTGATCAAGCGCCTGGGCTACGAGCCCATGCATGCGGCGCGCAACCTATCGAGCAGCAAGCCGCGGGTGATCGGCGTGGTGTCGCAGCAGTCGGCGGCCACCGAGGCCATGGGCCTGGGCAACGAGTACCTGAACATCCTGCACCTGGGCGCGCTGCAGGTGTGCAACGAGGCGAACTACGGGTTGATCTTCTTTCCGGCGCTGGCCGAGGAAGGCATCGACACCTATGTGCGCCGGGTCAAGACGCGCCAGGTGGCGGGCTATGTGCTGGCCGCGCCGTCCACCGAGACCCCGGGGCTGGTGGACGCCCTGCTGGCCAACGACATTCCGTTCTCGGCCATCAACCCGGCCGACGCCTCGCACTGCCCGCTGAGCGTGCTCAGCAACGACCGCCTGGCCGTGCGCCAGATCGTCGGCGAGATGCTGCGCCAGGGCCATTACCGCATCGCCTTTGCCGGCGCCGGCAGCCATGTGCGCGCCAGCGGCGAACGCCTGGCCGGCTACCTGGACGCCATCTCCGGCGCGGCACAACCGCGGCAGGAGCCCATCGTCTACGAGACCCGCGGCATCGCCTTTGGCGACGGGCTGGAACTGGGGCGGCGCATCTTCAGCCAGGCCGAGCGGCCCACCGCCATCCAGTGCATCACCGACGACATGGCGGCCGGCGTCATTGCGGCGGCGCACGAGCGCCGGCTGCTGATGCCCGAGGTGCTGTCGGTGGGCGGCTTCGACAACTTCGGCCTGGCGATGCGGCTCTACCCCGCCCTGTCCACGGCCACGCTGCCACTGATGGACATGGCCATCGCGGCCACGCGCCAGGTGCGCGACACGCTCGACGGCCGGGAGGTTGCGGCGCAGATCAGCATCGACTGCCCGGTGGTGCTGCGTGATTCGATCGGCCCGGTGATGCCCGTGCCGCGCCGCGCCAAGCAAGCCGGCTGAAGGCCGCCGCCTCCCAGCCTGGCGCCCGCTCAGGCCGCCAGGTTCAACAAGGCCCGGGCCTGCGCCGGCGTGGCCACCGGGCGGTCGTGTTCCTCGCACAGCCGCACCACGGCCTGCACCAGCGCCGCGTTGGACGGCGCCAGCGTGTCGCGGTCCAGGCGCACGTTGTCCTCCATGCCGGTGCGGCAGTGGCCGCCCAGTTCCAGCGACCAGCGCGCCAGCGTCATCTGGTGGCGGCCGATGCCGGCGCCGGTCCAGGTGGCCTGCGGGGCCAGGCGCTGGAGCGTGCGCACGTAGAACTCGAACACCTCGCGGTCCACCGGCATGGCGTTGCGGATGCCCATCACGAACTGCACATGCAGCGGCCCGTCGATCTGCCCGCTTTCGGCCATCTGTGCGGCCTGGAAGATCATCGACAGGTCGAACGCCTCCACCTCGGGCTTGATGCCGTGGGCCTTCATCTCGGCGGCCAGCCAGGCCACCAGGTCGGGCGCGTTGTCGTAGACCCGCGTGGGGAAGTTCACCGAGCCGGTGGCCAGCGAGCCCATGTCGGGCCGCAGCGCCAGGTGGGCCCCGCGTTCACGGCCCGCGCCCGAGCGTCCGCCGGTGGAGAACTGGA
>CAYPDO010000020.1:0-21335 GCA_964409495.1 uncultured Bordetella sp. | reverse complement strand
GCCCCTTGGCCAGCAGCGGCAGGTTGTGCATCCAGCTGTTGTTGCTGCGCACGTCGCGGCGGCCGATGATCACCATGTCAGCAGGTGGATCGGACAGCGCCGCCAGCGCACGCGGCAAGTCGGCCAGCAGCGATGCTGGCGCCAGTTCCACCCGGCCGCTGGGCGTGCGCAGCACTTCGGGCAGGCGCGGCTGCAGCGGCCCCAGGTCGATGCCACCCGGCTGTGCGGCCACGCGGGCAAGTGTCAGGCCATCGGGCTGGCGGCCGAAGCCGTCGCCATGCGGCCCGGTGCGCAAGGCCAGGTCCACCAGGCGCTCGGGGCCTTGCCAGGGCTGCAGCGCGGCCAGCACGGCGGCGCTGTCGACATCGCCACCCAGGCCGCTGCGGCGCAGGTCGTCGGCCAGCAGTTCGTCGTCCAGCGCCAGCACGTCGGCCGCGGCGCCGCGGCCCTTCAGGATGGCGATGAGGCGCAGCAGGTTCTGCCATTCGGGCGGCTGCTCGGCTGGGCGCGGGAACACCGGCGGGCTGTAGCGCGCGGTGTTGTGCCAGCTCAGCTGCGGGAAGGGCACGTCGTAGTGGCCTTCGTCCAGCGGCGACAGGCCGGGCAGGATGACATCGGCATGGCGCGCCGTCTCGTTGCAGTAGATGTCCAGGCTGACCATGAAGTCGAGCTGGTCCAGCGCCTGTGCCAGGCGCGCGCCGCCGGGCGCTGAGAGCACCGGGTTGGCGCTGACCACGATGGCCGCGCGCACCTGGCCGGGGCCGGGCGTGAGGATCTCGTCGGCCAGCTGCACGATGGGCAGCTCGCCGAACACCTCGGGCGCGCCGCTCACCCGCGCATGGTGGCGGCCGGTGGCCACGCCGCGGCCGATGCCCGGCCGGCCCTGGGTGTTGGCGGCAAAGCCGGCGGCCTTGGCCCACAGCTGGCCGCCGGGCACATCCAGATGGCCGGTGAGGGCATTGAGCACATCCACCAGCCACGAAGCCAGCGTGCCGAAGGTCTGCGTGCATGCGCCGATGCGGCTGTAGACCACCGCGCGCGGCGTGGCCGCAAGATCCCGCGCGAGCTGTCGGATGGACGGCGCGCCGATGCCGCAGTGCGCGGCCACCGCCTCGGGCGTGAAGCCGGCCACCGCGTCGCGCACGGCGTCCACGCCGTTCAGCCAGGGCTCGGCCGGGCCCAGCCTGACCAGCCCTTCGTCGAACAGCGTGTGCACCAGCGCAGCCAGCAGCTGGGCATCGGCGCCGGGGCGGATGACCAGGTGCTGGTCGGCGATGGCGGCGGTTTCGGTGCGGCGCGGGTCGATCACCACCAGGCGGCCGCCGCGGGCGCGCAGATCCCGCGCCTTGCCGCGGAAGTCGGGCACCGTCCACATGCTGCCGTTGCTGGCCAGCGGGTTGGCGCCGATGACCACCAGCAGATCGGTGCGCGCGATGTCGGGCAGGCCCACGCTGAGCCAGTGGCCGTACATCAGGCCGCTGGCCAGCTGGCGCGGCATCTGGTCCAGGGTGCTGGCGGAGTAGACGTTTTTCGTGCCGGCGGCGCGGCCCAGGCGCGCGAAGTACAGCAGCAGGCCCATCTTGTGCGCCGAGGGGTTGCCGGCCACCAGGGCCAGCGCGTCGCGGCCATGTGCGGCCAGGATCGGCGGCAGCCTGGCCTCGATCAGCGCAAAGGCTTCCTGCCAGCTGGCGGGCTCGAGCGGGCTGCCGCGGCCACCGCGGCGGATCAGCGGCTGGCGCAGGCGGTCGGGGTCTTCGTGCAGGTCCTTGATCGCCACGCCCTTGGGGCAGAGGTAGCCCTGGCTCAGCGTGTCGCCGTCCCAGCCGCGCACCTGCACGATCTGCGTGCCGCGGGTGCTGATCTCCAGGCCGCAGCAGGCCTCGCACAAGGGGCAGATGCGGTAGTGGCGGTCGGGGTCGCCGGGCTGGGCGCGGGGGTTCTCGTCGGGCATGGCGTCTCCTGGGTGGCGGTTTATCGCCGCCCGTCGGGGCAGCGTCCGTCACCCGGGAGACGATACGCGGGTTCACCGGGACGGGCGATGACCGGAGAGGTCATCGTGCCCCGCGGCCCAGGCTGCGGCCGCGTTGCGACCGGGCGCGCAGCAGGCCTGCCAGCGAGGCGCTCAGGTGGCCTTGCGGCCGAGTGCCCGCAGCTTGGCCTTCCAGCGCGTCACGCCCTTGTCGCCCAGCTTGTCGACCATGCCGATCAGGGTTTCATGCACCGGCGCGATGCCCACGAAGCCGAGCACGTTGCGCTCCAGCGCACGCACGCTGTGGGCGCGGAAGTAGAAGCGGTACAGCAGGGCGGGCATGCCCATCGTGACCACCACGCGCGCCGAGCGGCCGGCCAGGCCCTTGGCCGCAAACGGGTTGTCGGCGCCGGGCTTGAAGGCGAAGCCGGGCCGCGCCACCTGCTCCAGGAAGGCCTTCACCAGCGCCGGCATGTCGCCCAGCCACAGCGGGAAGAAGAACACCAGGTGCTCGGCCTGGGCGATGGCCTGCTGCGCGGGTTTCAGCGCCGGTGGCAGTTCGCCCTGTGTCCACTCGGCCTGCGTGCGCAGCAGCGGAAAGTCGAGCGTGGCGATGCTCACCGTGTCCACCGTGTGGCCGCTTTCGCGGGCGCCTTCGGCATAGGCACCGGCCAGCGCGTTACACAGGTGACCACCGGCGGGATCGGGGTGGCCTTGCAGGATCAGGATGCGTTTGGGGTCTTGCATGGCCTGATCCTGCGCGCTGCGTGTTGCGCGGGACTTGCGCTGCGGCAAAGGCCGCACTGCGGCAGATCAGCCGCTCAGTCGCCCCGGCCCAGCACCGCCTGCACCTTGCGGCCACGCCCGGCGCGCGAAACATTCAGCGTCACCGTGTCGCCCGGCTGGCGGCGCTCAAGCTGGGTGAGCAGGTCGTCGAAGCTGGCCACCGGCTCGTCATTGACGGCCACGATGATGTCGCCGGCCACGATGCCGCCGTCGCGCGCGCGGCTGAAGGGCTGCAGTCCGGCGCGCGCTGCCGGGCCGCCGGGCGTCACCTGCACCAGGGCCACGCCGTCGGGCAGGCGCAGCGCGCGCTGGATCTGATCGCTGGCCGCCGCGATGCCCAGCGTGGGCCGGGTGATGCGGCCGTCGCGGATCAGCCGCGGCACGATGCGGTTGACCTCGTCGACCGGAATCGCGAAGCCGATGCCGGCGCTGGCGCCCGAAGGGCTGGCGATCTGCGTGTTCACGCCGATCAGCCGGCCGGCCGAATCGAGCAGCGGGCCGCCCGAGTTGCCGGGGTTGATGGCCGCATCGGTCTGGATCACACCGCGCAGCTTGCGTTCGTTGAAGCTGTCGATCTCGCGGTTCAGCGCGCTGACGATGCCGGTGGTCAGCGTCTGGTCCAGGCCGAAGGGGTTGCCGATGGCAAACACCTTCTGGCCCACCTGCAGCTCGCGGCTGCTGCCGATCGGGATGGCCGGCCATTTGGCCGCCGGCACATCGATCTTCAGCACCGCCAGGTCGCGGTCGGGGAAGGCGCCGACGAGTTGTGCGCGGTGCGTGCTCTGGTCGGCCAGGGTCACGGTGGCGGCACTGGCGCCCTGGATGACGTGGAAGTTGGTGACGATGTGGCCGGCGGCGTCCCACACGAAGCCGGTGCCGGTGCCGCGCGGCGCCTGGCTCACGGCGCGGTTGAAGAAGTCGCGCTGCAGCTCCAGCGTGGTGATGTGCACCACCGAGGGCGACAGGCGCCTGAACAGCTCGATCTGCTGCAGCTCGTCGGCCGCCAGCGGGCCGCGTGGCGTGACGGGGCGCGGCGCCGCATCGCCGCGCTGGGCGTGCAGTGCCGGTGCGGCCAGGGCCAGCAGCAGGGCCAGGCTGAGCTGCCGGCGGCCATGCTGGGCCGCGGCACGGGCAGGAACGGAGCGGGAGGAGGCAGGCAGGTCGGCGCGCATGGGGTCAGGTGGATGGGCAGGGCGGGTCGTTACCGAGCCGATGATAGGCAAGCCCGAGGCTATCCTCGGTGCATGACCGCCACCACCCACCCGCCCCGCCGCAGCGCCGAAGAGCAGGCCATCGTCGACCGTGAACTCACCGAGCTGGTGGAGCAGCGCATCACCTTCAACCAGGTGCTGGGCCTGAAGGTGCAGCAGCTGCGCCCGGCGCTGGTGATGCGCTTCGACATGCGCCCCGACCTGGTGGGCCACTACCACTACGGGCGCCTGCATGGCGGCGTGATCTCGGCGGTGCTCGACGCTCTGGGCGGCGGCGCGCTGATGGTGGCGATGAGCGAGAAACTGGCGCACGAGAGTGCCGAGCAGGTGATGCATCGCTTCTTGAAGCTCGGCACCATCGACCTGCGCGTGGATTTCCTGCGCCCCGGCCTGGGCCGGCACTTCGTGGCCAGTGCCGAGATCACGCGCCTGGGCGGCCGCGTGGGCTCCACGCAGATGCGCCTGCACAGCGACGAGGGCGTGCTGGTGGCCACCGCCGCGGCGGCCTACATCGTGAGCTGACGCACGCGCCAGCCCGCTGGCGGCGCGCCGGGCCGTCCGCCGGCTCAAGTTCGGCGCCCCAGGGCCGACATGAGCGGGCATGAGCTGTTCCGCGACCTGCCGGCCCCCCGCCGCCGCCCAGCCGCCATGCGCGCGCTGATTCCACCGCTGGTGCTGGGTTGCGCCAGTCTGGCCTGCGGCCTGGCCGCCGTGGGCGTGGCGCTGCACGGCGCCGCCTGGCTGCCGGCGCTGCTGTACGGCGGCTTCGGCGCGCTGGCCGGCCTGGGCTGCACGCTGCTGCACTGGGCCCACCACCGCCTGCCGGTGCACGAGGCCGTGCCCGCCGAGACCGGCGGCGAGGCGCCCGCCGCCGTGCTGGCGCGCACGCTGCTGGCCCGCATGGCCCAGACCCAGGCCCAGGCGCGCACAGCCGCCGCACCGGCCGCACCCGCCGCAACCGGGGCCGGGTCCGTTGCCGCCACCGCAACCGCCGCGCCGGCGGCGGCCGAGGTGGCGCTGGCCGGCGAGGCCGGCCCCACCGGCGCCTGACCGCCGCCCAAGCCCAACCCGGACCGAAGGCGAGTGCCGATGATCGAAGTGAAGATGGCCCGCAAGCTCACGCGCGACGGCGTCGACGGCGTGCGCTGGGTGCTGCTGGACCCGATGGATGCGATGCCCGGCGAGCGTGGCGGCGCCGCTGCCGCGGTGGCCGCGGCCGGTGGCCGCCCGGTGGCGCCGGCCCAGCCCGGCACCCTGAGTGCCGAGGCCCGCGCCACGCTGCTGGGCGCCGGCCGCGCCATGGCCGCCGACGGCCCGGCCGAGGCGCGTAGCGCCGCGCCGCGCCAGATGTGGATGCTGGCGGCGCTGAAGACACTGGTGCTGCTGCTGGCGCTGGCGGCGGCCGTGGCCACCGCCTGGCGCGTGATCGGCCCGCCGCGTGGCTTTGGCAGCGAGGCCGGGCCGCTGCCCTCGGGCTCGGCCGTCCGCCCGCAGCGGCCCGCCCAACCGCCGGCCTCGGCGCCCACCATCACCGCCTTGCACGAGGAGTCCGCACGATGAGCACGCCCCTGCCGTGGCACGACGAGGCCGAGCTGCTGGGCGTGCATGTGCGCGTGTTCTTCTTCGAGCCAGCCGAGGTGGATGCCCGCAGCGATGCCGTGGCGCGGCTGCTGCCGGTGCTGGTGGCCGACGGCCGGCCGGCGCTGGCACCGCTGCCGCTGGCCGCGATGGGCCAGCGGCCCAGCTGCCGGGCCGGCGGCCTGGTGGCCCAGCCCGATGCGCTGTGGCGCCACGGCGACGGCCTGCTGTGCCTGACGCACCGCGCCGCCGACCGCGCCACCGACACCGGCAACGATGCGCGCCTGCTCGATGCCGTGCACTGGCGCAGCCAGCTGCGCATGGACACGCTGTTGCAGGCCGTGGCCACCGCGATGGCCGTGTCCGGCCAGCACCAGCTGCCCACGCTGGCGCTGTGGCGCGGCAGCAATGTGCTGGCGCAGTTCGATCCCGGCTCGCCGGTGCTGGAGTGCATGGCCAGCCTGGTGGGTGCGGCGCGCCTGTACTGGAACGCGCCGGGCGGTGTCACACCGGCTCAGCTGGCCAGCTTCTGCGAGCCGCGCCTGCGCGCCTTGCCGGGCCTGGCCGAACACGCGCCGGCGCTGCTGCGCGCCTGAGACCGCCGCCCCCGCGAGGGGGCGCTCAGCCCCTCTTGGCGGCGCGGCGCGACCGCGCCGCTGCGCCGGCGGCCGGCAATGCCCAGCCCTCGGTGGCCGCCGCGGCATCCAGCCAGCGGCCGCCGCCCACCAGCAGGCCGCGCCGGGCGGCGCGCTGCAGCAGACGCTCGCAGTCGGCAGCGCCCAGGCGCAATGCCAGGCGCTGCCAGCGGCGGTTGACCAGCGGGTCGGCCCAGCTGTCCTCCAGGGCGCGGCGCAGCGCGTCCGGCGCCGCGCCGGGGCCGGCGGCCAGGCGGCGCGCCAGCAGCGTGTGCATGAAGATCTGGAAGGCCTCGCGCACCTCGTGCCCCGGCATCAGGGCCGAGAGCTCGAGCAGGCGCCGCGCGTAGCCAGCCTCGGTGAACTGCAGCGTCAGCATCAACTGCAGGCCCTGCACCGGATTGACCAGGCGCACCCGGTTGGGCGGCAGCACCGCCAGCGGCAGGCAGGCGGCCCGCGCATGGGCCAGCGGCGTGGCAAAGCTCACCAGCACCGCCAGGCGTTGCCAGGCGGCGCCATCGACGTCGCGCACCGTGCTGCATTCACCGGCGGCGATCCGCTGGGCCTGCGCTGCGATGGCGTCGAAGTCCATGTCGCCACGCGCCTCGGCCACCGCGCGCCCGATCACCGCCAGGTTGCCGGCGGCATACGCGGCCGCGGGATTCAGGCGGCACAACCGGCCCTGGCCGGCGTCGGCCGCGGGATCGGCACCCGCCGCGCCATGGGCCGGCGTGGCGGGCGCCGCATCGGCCAGCCGGCGCAGCGGCTGGCGGCTCACCGGGCACAGCGCCGTGTCGAGCTGGGCGATGAAGTTCGGCGTGAGCTGCACCGCCTCGAAGGCCTGGCCCTGCTGCCAGGCCTGCAGGCGCAGCGCCAGCCAATGCCGCACCGCGGCGCGCGCGGGCAACGGGCGCCGGCCGGACAGCGCCTGCGCGGCCAGCCAGCCCTGGCGCAGCGGGCTGCCCACCGGCAGCGTGTCCAGCGGCGGCGTCAGGCCGTGGCGGGCATGGTCCCAGCCGAGGGCGTAGCCGGGGTCGTCGTGCGGGTCGGCCGGCGGCGCGGCCGTGGCGGGGCTGGCGGCCGGGCCGGGCGCCACGAAGGACAGGGCGGCGGCACGCGCGGCGGCGGTCACCGCGGCCACGGCATTGAACGGCAGCAGGGTCTGGATCATCGTGAACGCTCCGGGGGGTGGCGCCGGGAATCGCCCCGGCCGTGTTCACAGTGTCCGGCCCCACTGGCTCATGGCGTGAGCCAGCGATGCCGCGCCCACCCCCCGCATCCGTGGCGGTGTGGCGGGCCGGGCTGGCTCATGGTTTGAGCCAGTGGCGTGGCAGACTCGGCGACCCCTTGCGCCGGAGCCGCCCGCATGACCAAGACCGCCCGCTTGTACAAGATCGAGAGCCTGATCCGGCTGCGCGGCCATGTCAGCTTCGCCAGCCTGCGCGACGCGCTGGAGGTGTCGCCGGCCACGCTCAAGCGCGACCTGGAATACTTGCGCGACCAGCTGGGCGCGCCGATCAGCTACGACCGCGAGCTCAACGGCTACCGCTTCGACACCCCGGCCGGCAACGCGCGCGCGGGCGAGCAGGCACGCCACGAGCTACCCGGCCTGTGGTTCAGCGAGCGCGAGCTGTATGCGCTGCTGATGGCGCACCAGCTGATCTCGGGCCTGGACAGCCAGGGCCCGCTCAGCCGCCACCTGCAGCCGCTGCTCGACCGCATCCACGAGCTGCTGGGCCCGCGCGGCGAGAGCGACGCCAAGGCGCTGATGAAGCGCGTGAAGATCATCGGCGCGCTGCGCCGGCCGGTGGATGCGGCCTGCTTCGAGCGTGTGGGCGAGGCGCTGATCCGCCGCCAGCGCATCGCCATGCGCTACCTCACGCGCACGCGCGGCGAGGTCAGCCAGCGCGAGGTGTCGCCGCAGCGTCTGGTGCACTACAAGAACACCTGGTACCTGGACGCCTGGTGCCACCAGCGCGAGCGTCTGCTGCGCTTTGCACTCGACGCGGTGCAGGAGGCCACGCTGACCAGCACCCGTGCCAAGGACGTGGCCATGCGCCAGGTGCAGGCCGAGATGGATTCGGGCTACGGCATCTATGCCGGCGGCACGCGGCAGCTGGCGGTGTTGCGCTTCTCGCCCCAGGCCGCGCCCTGGACCAGCCACGAGGAGTGGCACCCCGAGCAGCAGGGCCGCTGGCTGGCCGACGGCAGCTGGGAGCTCACGCTGCCCTATGCCGACGAGACCGAGCTGGTGATGGACATCCTGCGCCAGGGCGAGCAGGTGCGCGTGGTGTCACCTGCAAGCCTGTGCCAGGCGGTGCGGCGGCGGCTGGCGGCCGCGGCGGCGCAGTACCGCGAGGGTGAGGGCGGCGATCAGCCAGCCGCCTGAGCCGGCCCGCGCAGCAGGGCCACGGTGCCGATGCCCAGCAGCGTCATGCCCACGCTGCCCAGCAGGTGCGCGGCGGCGGTGGCCAGGGCCCAGCCGGTGCGGCCGGCGGCCAGGTTGGCCACCACCTCGGCCGAGAAGGTGGAGAAGGTGGTCAGCCCGCCCAGGAAGCCGGTGACCACGAACAGTCGCCAGGCCGGTGGCAATGCCGGGTGCTGGGCGAAGAAGGCCACCGCCACGCCGATCAGGTAGCCGCCCAGCAGGTTGGCGGCCAGCGTGCCCGGCGGCAGCGCGGGCAGCAGGGCATTGAAGGCATTGGCCAGGCCCCAGCGCGCGATGGCGCCCAGCGAGGCACCGGCGGCAATGGCGGCAAGGGCATACAGCAGCGGCGGCATGGCCGCGATGGTAGCGGCCGGGCCGGCAACTGCCAGCGCCGCGCTCAGCCCTGCGCCGGGTGCGGCTGGCCCGGTGACTGCGCCGCCGCGGCCGGCGCCGGGCGCGTGCGCTGCAGGATGCCGTCGTCAATGCGGCCCCAGCGCAGCATCAGCGTGTCGAGCAGCACGTTCTGGTACAGCCGCCAGGGCTTGCTGGCGCCCTGCTTGGGCAGCTGGTGCAGCGCGCGCTGCACATAGCCCGAGCTGAAGTCGAGGAAGGGCGCCTGCGCCACCGCCGGATCGCCGCGCGGCGTGGCGATCGGCGTGCCCTGGCGGTGCATGCGCTGCAGCAGCCGGCACACATAGTCGGCGCTGAGGTCGGCCTTCAGCGTCCACGAGGCATTGGTGTAGCCGAAGGTGTAGGCCAGGTTGGGCACGTCGGCCAGCATCATGCCCTTGTAGGTCATGGCCCGGCCGAAGTCGATCGGCCGGCCGTCGAGCGCAAAGCCGATGTCGCCCATCACGTTGAGCTGCAGTCCGGTGGCGGTGACCACGATGTCGGCCGGCAGTTCGCGGCCCGAGGCCAGCGTGATGCCGCTGCCGTGGAAGCGCCGGATCTCGTCGGTGATCACTGATGCGCGGCCGGCCCGGATGGCGCTGAACAGGTCGCCGTCGGGCACCACGCACACGCGCTGGTCCCAGGGCTTGTAGCGCGGCGTGAAATGCGTGGCCACGTCGCAGGTGTCGCCCAGCTGCTGCTGCGCCAGGCCCACCAGGCGCTGCCGGGTCTGCTCGGGGTACTTGCGCGCCAGCCGGTAGTAGAAGAGGCCGCGCAGGATGTTCTTGGCACGCACCAGGCGGTAGGCCCACAGCGGCGGCAGGCGCTGCTTGAGCCACTCGGCCAGCGCGTCGGTGCCGGGCAGCGTGACCACGTAGGTGGGCGAGCGCTGCAGCATCGTGACATGCGCGGCCGCCTTGGCCATCTCGGGCACCAGGGTCACGGCGGTGGCGCCGCTGCCGATGACCACCACGTTCTTGCCGCGGTAGTCCAGATCCTGCGGCCAGAACTGCGGGTGCACCAGGCGGCCCGTGAACGCGGCCTCGTCCTCCCACTGCGGGCGGTGGCCCTCGGCATAGCGGTAGTAGCCGGCGCACAGCTGCAGAAAGTTGCAGCTCATGCGCAGGCGCTCGGGCGTGCCGTCGGCGTGGCTGCGCTCGATGTCCAGCGTCCAGCGCGCGCTGGCGCTGCACCAGTCGGCGCGCAGCACGCGGTGGCCGTGGCGGATGTGCCGGTCGATGCCGCGCTCGGCGGCGGTCTCGGCGATGTAGCGGCGGATGGCCGGGCCGTCGGCGATGGCCTGGGCCGCGGTCCAGGGCTTGAAGGCATAGCCCAGCGTGTACATGTCGGAATCCGAGCGCACGCCGGGGTAGCGGAACAAGTCCCAGGTGCCGCCGATGGCCGGCCGCGCCTCGAGCAGGGCCAGGCTGAGCGCCGGGCACTTCATCTGCAGGTGCGCCGCCGCGCCCACGCCCGACAGGCCGGCGCCGACGATCAGCACATCGTGGTGTTCCACGCCGCCCAGCGGCGCGGCCTCGCGCAGAAAGCGCGCGGCCTGCGCCACCGAGCGCCGCGCCTCGGGCAGGCGCCAGATCAGCTGCCAGACATGCGAGACCGCCGGCCACACCTGCAGCCCGATGCGGCCGCCGGCGGCGCGCACGCCATCGGCCAGGCGCAGCGAGTCGTCGCGCAGCGCCTCGTCGCAGCCCACGTGCACCAGCAACGGCGGCAGGCCGGCCAGATCGCCCAGCAGCGGGCTGGCCAGCGGCTGTGCCGGATCGGCGCCCTGAAGGTAGGCCTCGGCCAGCGCGCCCAGGCAGTCGCCGCGGAACATCGCATCGCGCTCGGCATTGCCCAGCAGCGAGGCGCTGCCGCCGGTCATGTCGAGTGCCGGCGAAAACAGCATGCCGGCATCGGGCAGACGATCGGCGCTGCCGGCGGCGATGGCCTCGCGCAGGCGCTGCATCAGGCCCAGCGCCAGGTTGCCGCCCGCGCTGTCGCCCGCCACCGTGATGCGCCCGGTGCGGCCGCTGGCCCGGTGCTGTATCACCAGCGCGCGCCACACCGCCAGCGCATCGTCGGGTGCGGCCGGAAACGGGTGCTCGGGCGCCAGCCGGTAGTCGGGCACGAACACACGCAGGCCCTGGCGCGCCAGCGCCGCGCTCAGCGGGCGGTGGGTGTGCGGCGAGCAGCCGACGAAGCCGCCGGCGTGCAGGTACAGCAGCGTGGGCGTGCCGGGCGCGTCGGCGGCGTGCACCGGCTCGGCCAGCACCCATTCACCCGGTACGCCGCCCAGTTCGGCCGGCTGGAAGCGCACGCCGCGTGGATGCGGCAGCGGCTGGCCGAAGGCGCGGCGCACGCGGGCGATGTCGCGCAGGTCGCCCAGCGCCGGCTTGACGCGCCGCCGCACCAGCCAGGTGGCCAGGCGCGCCTGCCAGCTGGCGCGCGGCAAGGCCGCCGGTGAGGGCACGCTCAGGGCGGCAGGGGCGGTCAGTTCGGTCATGGTGGGGTTCATTCAGGCGCGGCCGGTGCGGCGCAGCATGTCACGCGCGGCGTGTTTCCAGTAGTCCACCGGGAAGATGCGCTGCACCCAGGCGGCGCGCACCGCATCCTGGCCAACCAGCACGCGCGGCGCGCGGCGCTCGATGGTCACGGCGATGCGCTCGGCCGCGGCCTCGGGCGAGAGTGTGAGCAGCTTGCGCCAGGCGGCCTGCTGCTCGGCCAGCGTGGCGGCATCCACGCCGGCCGGCAGGCGTGCGTTCTCGGCGATGGCGGTGCGCACGCCGCCCGGGTGCACCAGGGTCAGGCCCACCGGCGAGTTGGCCATCTGCAGCTCGTGGCGCAGCGATTCGGAGAAGCCGCGCACCGCGAACTTGCTGGCGCAGTAGGCCGTCTGCCCCGGCGGCGCGATGATGCCGAAGATGCTGGACACGTTGACGATCTGTGCCGCCGGCTGGCGCGCCAGCAGCGGCAGAAAGGCCCGGCACAGGCGCACCGTGGCCTCGAAGTTCACGCGCATCAGCCAGTCGAAATCGTCCTCGGCCACCAGGTCGAAGCTGCCGCCCAGCGCCACGCCGGCGTTGTTCACCAGCACCGTGGCGCCGCCGTGCGCGGCCTGCACCGCGGCGGGCAGGCCGGCGATGGCGGTGCGCGCCCCTGCATCGGCCAGGTCGATCACATGGGTGCTGGTGCGCACGCCGGCCGCCGCGGCGCGCGCGGCCGTGGCCTGCAGGCCGGCGGCGTCGCGGTCAAGCAGTGCCAGGTGCATGCCGCGGCGGGCCAGCGCCAGCGCCAGCGCGGCGCCGATGCCGCTGGCGGCGCCGGTGATCACGGCCACGCCGTCGCACAGGGTCCAGCGGGGCTTGGCAGACATGGGGGGGCTCCTGAGGCAAGGCCGGCACGCGAAACCGTGCCGGCAGTAATTTTGAAGATAAATGTCGTCAGATTTTAGGGGTTGGACTTTCATGTCCAATGCGGGCATGCCCCGATCCACCGACGTGGCGCCGCCGCGCGCCGACCGCCCTGAACCCCGCGCTGCACGCGCCGGTGTGCGCAGCGCTGAGCGCAGCAGTGAGCGCACCTATGGCGGCGTGTCGGCCACCGAGCGCATCGCGGCGCGGCGTGCGCGCTTCATCGAGGCCGGCATCGCGCTGTTCGGCAGCCAGGGCTTTCGCAGCGCCACGGTGCGTGGCGTGTGCGCTGCCGCCGGCCTGACCGACCGCTACTTCTACGAGAGTTTCGACAGCCTGGAGGCGCTGCTCATGGCGGCGTATGGCGCGCTGATGGCGCGCCTGCGCGCGCGCATGGACGAGGCCGCGCGCTGCGTGGCCGAAGCCAGTGCCGGTCTGGCCCCGGCGCAGCTGCTCGAGCGGCATGTCACGGCCGGCTACGAGGCCTGGTTCGACCTGGTGCGCGAGCCGGCCTTCGCCCGCATCGTGCTGGCCGAGGTGCTGGGCGTGAGCCCGGCGGTGGATGCGCTGTACGAGCAGGGCATGCAGCAGTTCGCCGAGCTCAACAGCGCCGCGGTGGCGGCGGCGCTGCCGGCCGGGCAGCTGTCGTCCGCACGCCAGGCGCTGGCGGGCCGGGCGCTGATCGGCGCGGCGGTGCAGGTGGCCAGCCTGTGGGTCAACGGTGGCTGGCGCGAGCCGCGCGACGAGGTGGTGCGCACCTGCGTGCTGGTGACACTGGGTACGCTGCATGCGCTGGCCGCCGAGGCCGCCGCAGGCGGTGCCGCGGCGCGGCCCGGCAGCGCGGGCTGAGGCTGGCCGCCCGGCGCGGCGGCGCTCAGCGTGCGGCGCCGGCCGCGCAGCCTGGCGTGAACGGCGCGCGCACCGGCTGCAGCGTGACATGGGCAATGCCGAAGCGCGCCTGCAGCTGCTGCGTGGCGTGCTGCAGGAAGGCATCGTCGGCGCCGCCGCCGGGCATCACCAGGTGGGCGGTGAGGGCGGTCTCGGTGGTGCCCATGGCCCACACATGCAGGTCGTGCACCGCGGCCACGCCGGGCTGGGCCTGCAGCAGCGCCTGCACCTGGGCCAGGTCGATGTGCTCGGGCACGCCGTCGAACAGCAGGTGCAGCGAGCGGCGCAGCAGGCCCCAGCTGCTGGCCAGGATGACCACCGCGATCGCCAGGCTGGCCACGGCATCCAGCCGCACCCAGCCGAACCACAGCGCCAACAGGCCGCTGGCCACCACGCCGGCCGAGACCAGCGCATCGCCGGCCATGTGCAGGAAGGCGCCGCGGATGTTCAGGTCGTGCGCGCTGCCGCGCATGAACAGCAGCGCCGTGGCCCCGTTGACCACGATGCCGGCGGCCGCCACCCACACCACCGGCCAGCCCGGCACCGGCTGCGGCGCGGCCAGGCGCTGCGCCGCCTCCCAGCCCAGCGCGCCCATGGCCACCAGCAGCAGCACCGAGTTGGCCACCGCGGCCACGATGCCGGCGCGCTTCCAGCCATAGGTGCGGCGCAGGCTGGGTGACAGGCGGCCGGCCGCCGCGCCAGCCCAGGCCAGCACCAGGCCGGCAACGTCACTGAGGTTGTGGCCGGCATCGGCCAGCAGGGCCAGCGAGCCGATGCGCCAGCCCACCAGCGCCTCCACCGCCACGAAGCCCAGGTTCAGCGCGATGCCGATGGCGAAGGCGCGGCTGAAGTCGGTGGGCACCGGGTGATGGTGGCCGTGGCCGTGCGCATGGCCGTGCGCATGCCCGTGCTCGTGCGCATCACCGTGGTCGTGGTCGTGGTCGTGGTCGTGGTCGTGGTCGTGGTCGTGCGCCTCGCCGTGCGCGTGCGCGTGCTCGTGGCCCTGCGCGCTGCCGTGGTCGTGCCGTGCGGCGGCTGCCGCGGGGCGGGCCTGGTGCTGGTGTGAACCCATGGGGCATTTTGGAACGGGCGGCGGCCTCAAGCCCGCGCCGCCGCTGCCGAAGACCCATCAGGGCACTCGGTCATGCCGCGCTGCCTGGCCCGGTTGCCCGCCACCCGTCCACACACCCACCGCCCGCCCCGATGCCGCCGAACCCGCTGCCCCGCCGTCTGCTGTCGTGCCTGATGCCACTGTGCCTGGCCTGGGGCCTGGGCGCCGGCGCGCCGGCTGGCGCGTCGGAAGTGGTGCGGGTGCAGGAGATCGCCGAGTGCCGGGCCGGCGAGATCGGCACCTGGGGCGACGGCCGCGACCGCGCGGCGGTCGACACCCAGCTGCGCGTGATGTACGACCACGAGGGCGCGCCGCCGTGGTTCGACGAGAGCCTGGTGCTGGCCACGCTGCGCCGCGCCGCCGATGCCTGGGCCGCCTGCGGCATTCCGGCCACGGTGTGGTCGCGCGCGCCGGGCGCCGACGTGCCCGGCGGCGTGGTGCTGGTGAGCTGGGACGACCGCCTGGCGCGCGGCAACTTCGGCCTGGCCCATGTGGGTGTGCGCCGGCTGTGGCTGGGTGCCGCGGCCTTTCGCACGCTGCGTGCGCGCAATGCCGCCTACCCGGCGCACGAGACGCTGCAGATGGTGGTCTCGCACGAGATGGGCCACATGTACGGCCTGATGGACCACTCGCGCCGCTGCGTCGACGTGATGTCCTACTACGACAACGGTCGCGGCGAACGCTGCCACGCCCGTGATGGCAACGACCGCGGCTGGCGCGGCGACTACCGCGCGCTGCTGCCCACGGCCTGCGACATCCAGCGCTGCCGCGCCGCCAACGCCGCCCCGCTGACCGCCGCGCGCTGAGGCGCGGGGCCGGGTGCCCCGGTCACACCAGCTGTGGCCGCAGCGCAGGTCGTCCTGGCCCCAACCGCGGCGCAGGTCGAGCACGCCGGCATCCACCCGTGCGGCGTCGATCTCGGCCAGCTTGTCCTCGGCGCAGCACGGCAAAGGCCAGCACCGGGTCGGCGCTGCCGGGCGGATCGGCGGCCTCGCCGTGCAGCCAGGCCTGCTGCACGGCGCGCCAGCGCGGGTGGCGCAGCAGGGCCAGGGCCAGGCCTTCACCCGGCAGCATCTTCAGGTTCAGGTTGCAGGCCGCCGGGTGCCCCTGGCTGCTGGCCTGCAGCAGGCGCAGGGCGACGTGGCCGGATCGACGACGCTGATACCGGGTGGCGCGAGCGGTCGAGCGCGGTGGTCGGCTCGGCCTGCTGGTCCGGGGTGCCGGGGTCGAGGAACTGCTCGTCCAGCCAGGGGCGCAGCGGGCGGCCGTTCCCGTGGCTGGCGGCCAGGCGCGCGGCCAGCGCGCGCATCCAGGCCTTGGCGCGGTGGTTGTGCGGGAGTAAGGCGTCGTAGCCCTGGTGCGGCCCGGCCGGCAGCGCGTTCAAGGCACCTCGCGCCCGGCGGAGGCCTCCCACAGGCGGTACCACTGCTGCGCGTCCAGCGTCAGAGCCAGCGCGGCCATGGCCTCGCGGGCCACCTCGATGCGGCGCGAGCCTAGGATGGGCAGCGGCTGGCTGGGGTGGCGGCGCAGCCAGGCGGTGATCAGCGTGATCGGCGCGATGCCCAGTTCATGGGCCATGGCGTTGACGGTGGCGCGCACATGCTGCGCGCGCTCGTCGTGGCCGGTGAAGACGCGGCCACCGGCCAGCGGCGACCAGATCATCGGCCGCAGGCCGAGGTCCAGGCACTGGTCCAGCGTGCCGTCGTGCAGCGGGTCCAGGTGCAGTGGCGAGCATTCGATCTGCGTGGTGGCCAGCGCGATGCGCCGGTGCAGCGGCGCCAGCTGGCTGGGCAGGAAGTTGGACACGCCGAAGTGGCGCACCTTGCCCTCGCGGCGCAGGGCCTCGAAGGTGGCGGCCAGTTCGTCGGGGTCGAGCAGGCAGTCGGGGCGGTGGATCAGCAGCAGGTCGAGGTGATCGGTGCGCAGGCTGCGCAGCGACTGCTCGACCGACGCGCGCACATGGGCCGCCGAGGTGTCGTAGTGCTTCACCGCATGGCCTGGGCGCGCCGGGTTCACCAGCTTGATGCCGCACTTGCTGACGATCTGCATGCGCTGGCGCAGCGCCGGCTGCAGGGCCAGCGCCTCGCCGAACAGGCTTTCCACCGAGTAGCCGCCGTAGATGTCGGCATGGTCGAAGCTGCTCACGCCGATGTCGAGGTTGCCCTCGATCCAGGCCAGACGCTGCTGCGGCGTCCAGCCCCATTCGGACAGGCGCCAGGCGCCGGCCACGATGGGGCTCAGGCCGGCGGGGTTGTGCATGCGTGCCACGTGAGGAGTCTTTGAAAGGTTGACGAGATGCTGGAGCGCGCGGTGTAGGCGACCCAGCGGCCGCCGCGGATCCGGCTCTGCCGGTCCGCTGGCGGCGCCCCCTGGGGGGGAGGCGCCGCAGGCGCTTCGGGGGCTTACTTGGGTTTGCGGCCCATGACGTAGAACTCGTCGTTCGGGCGCATGCCGGTCACGTTGGCCATGCGGTTGGACAGGCCGAAGAAGGCGGTGATGGCGGTGATGTCCCAGATGTCTTCATCGTCGAAGCCATGCGGGTAGAGCGCCTGGAAATCGGCCTCGCCGACCTCGTGCGACTGCGTGCAGACCTTCAGCGCGAAGTCGAGCATCGCGCGCTGGCGCGGCGGGATGTCGGCCTTGCGGTGGTTGATGGCCACCTGGTCGGCCACCAGCGGCTTCTTCTCGTAGATGCGCAGGATGGCGCCATGCGCCACCACGCAGTACAGGCAGTGGTTCACCGCGCTGGTGGCGGTGACGATCATCTCGCGCTCGCCCTTGCTGAGGCTGCCGGTCTCTTTCAGCATCAGCGCGTCGTGGTAGGCGAAGAAGGCGCGCCATTCGGCCGGGCGCCGGGCCAGCGCCAGGAACACGTTGGGCACGAAGCCGGCCTTGTCCTGCACCGCGAGGATGCGCTCGCGGATGTCGTCGGGCAGGTCGGCCAGGGCCGGGGCGGGGTAGCGGGTGGGGTCGGCGCTCATGCGGGTCTCCTGGTGCAGATCGGGTCGGGCCACGGATGCGCCACAGCATAGCCGGCCGTGCCGGCGCGGCCGGCGGGTCACGTCAAGGCCGGGCCTACAGCAGCCGCTCGGGCACCAGCAGGGCCTGCAACCACAGCTTGAAGCGCAGCCAGGCGCTGCTGCCGGGCTCGTCGGTGATGAAGGCCGGCGTGCTGGCGGCCGCCGCCGCGCTGGCCGCCACCGGCGCGCTGGCGGCCGCGGATGCTGCCGCGGTCGTCATGGCGGCGGCCTGCCAGCGCAGCGTGTGGCCGTCCTCGGCCAGGCTCACGCGGTAGGTGGCAGCACCGATCGCGCTGCCGCCGCGTGGCGCCTGCATCAGGCGCTGCAGTTCGGCGGCGAGCGCCGGGCTCTCGATCACCACGCCCATCTCGGTGTTGCCGATGGCCGAGCGTGCATCCAGGTTCACCGAGCCCACCAGCACGCGCAGGCCGTCGACGATGGCCACCTTGGCATGCAGGCGCGGCACCGAGCGGCCGAACACGCCGAACTGCTCGCTGCGCCGCACCAGCGCCGGGCCGATCTCGTGCAGTTCCACGCCCATCTTCAGCAGCGTGGGCCGGCGCAGCGCGTAGCTGGCATGCACCAGGGGCTCGTCGGTGGAGGCCAGCGAGTTGGTGACCACGATCAGGTGGATGCCGTGGCGGCGCGCCAGGCGCATGTTGTCCAGCGCCTGCTCGTTGGGCACGAAGTAGGGCGTGACGATGGCCACGTAGCGGCGCGCGGTGGCCATTGCGCGCATCAGGCCGGCCATGGCCTCGGTGGGCTGCTGGCGCGGCGTGGCCATGGCGGCCTTCTCGGGCGGGTCGGCGTGCACCTGGGCCGCGGCCCAGGTCAGCGCCAGCCGGCCGGCCGCCAGCTCGGCGCCCACCGGGCCGCGGCCCAGCGGGTCGCGCGCATAGCCGGCCTGCGGCACACGGGCGTCGCGCACCGCGGCCTCGAAGGCCGCCTGCACGGCCGGTCCGGTGCCGGGCGCCAGGCCCGGCACGCGCTGCAGCGGCCAGGCCTGCTCGCTGTTCCAGTAGCGGTCGAACACCGCCGACAGTTCGGCCACCACCGCGCCGGCCGCCAGCAGGTCCATGTCGATGAAGTTGGCCTCGTCGCTGCCCATGTAGTACTCGTCGGCCACGTTGCGGCCGCCGAACAGCGCCACCGCGCCATCGGCCACGAGCAGCTTGTTGTGCATGCGGTGGTTGTTCAGCTCGAAGTCGCCACGCGACATGGCCAGGCGCCACACCGGATGGCCCCAGCGCAGCGACAGCGGGTTGAACAAGCGCAGCTCGATGCCCCGGTGCGCGGCCAGGCCGGTCAGCAGATCCTGCACCTCGGCGGCGTAGAAGTCGTCGACCAGCAGGCGCACGCGCACGCCGCGCGCGGCGGCGTCGCGCAGTGCGCGCAGCAGGGCACGGCCGCTGTGGTCGCGGTGCAGGTGGTAGACCTGCAGGTCCAGCGTGCGCGTGGCGCGCGCGATGAGCGCCAGGCGCGCCTCGAAGGCGTGCTCGCCGGTGGGCAGCGGGCGGAAGCCCGAATCGGCGGCGGCGGCCGGGGCCGCCACCGGGGCAGCGGCAGGGGCGGGCGCAGGCGCAGGCGCAGGCGCAGGCGCAGGCCGGCTGTCGGCCACCAGGCGGCCCAGCGGCGTGGCGGCCACCTCGCTGGCGGCCAGGGCCAGGCTGGGGTTCACCGGGCCGCGCGGCGGCAGCGCGGCGCATCCGCCCAGCAGCAGCGTCAGCAAGGCCATCAGCAGGGCCATCGGCAGCAGGGAGCGGGTGGGGCGGCGGCGCAGGGTCATGGCAGGGCAGGCAGGCGTGGGCCGGAGCCTAGGGCCGGTGTGTGACGGACGCCAGCCGCGGCGCGACCGGACGGCGGCGGCCGTCGCGGCACGCGGCGCTCAGGTTCTGAACTGCATGGCGTGCAGCCGGGCATACAGGCCGCCGGCGGCCAGCAGCGCGGCATGCGGGCCCTGCTCGACCACGCGGCCGGCCTCCATCACCACGATGCGGTCGGCATGCTCGATGGTGGACAGGCGGTGGGCGATGATCAGCGTGGTGCGCCCGCGCATCAGCGTCTCCAGCCCGGCCTGCACGGCGCGCTCGCTCTCGGTGTCGAGTGCCGAGGTGGCCTCGTCGAGGATCAGGATCGGCGCATCTTTGTACAGCGCGCGGGCGATCGCCAGGCGCTGGCGCTGGCCGCCCGAGAACTGGTTGCCGTTGTGGCCGATGGGCGTGTCCACGCCCTGCGGCAGGGTCTGCACGAAATCCCACAGCCAGGCGCCCTTGAGCGCCGACTCCACGCGGTCGAGATCCGGGTGCGGATCGCCCAGCGCCACGTTGGTGGCCACGCTGTCGTTGAACAGCACCACGTCCTGGCTGACCAGCGCGAACTGCCGGCGCAGGCTGGTGATGTCCCAGTCGGCCAGCGGCACGCCGTCCAGCCGCACCGTGCCGGCACTGGGCTCGACAAAACGCGGCAGCAGGTTCACCAGGGTGCTCTTGCCGGCGCCCGAGGGGCCCACCAGGGCCACCGTCTCGCCCGCGCCGATCTGCAGCGACATGCCGTCGAGCGCCGGGTGCTGGTCGTCGCGGTAGCGCAGCGTCACGTCGCGCAAGCCGATCTCGCCTTCGGCGCGGTGCACGCGGTGCGTGCCGCCGGTCTCGGCCGGCGCGCGCTCCAGCAGTTCCAGGCCGCGTTCCACCGAGGCCAGGCCGCGGGTGATGGGCGCCATCACGTCCGACAGGTGCTTGACCGGCGCCACCAGCAGCAGCATGGTGGTGATGAAGGCCACGAAGCCGCCCACCGTGGTGCCGGCGGTGTTGCTCTGCCACAGCGCCACGGTGATCACCGCCGACAGCGCCAGCGCGGTGATCATCTGCGTGATCGGCGTCATCAGGCCGCTGGCGGCCACCATCTTCAGCATCACGCGGCGCAGCGTCATCGCATGCGTGTCGAAGCGGCGCGCCTGGGTGGGCTCGGCACCGTGCAGGCGCACGATGCGCCAGGCCAGCACGTTCTCCTCGACCACATAACCCAGCGCATCGGTGGCGTTCTGGCCCTCGCGCGTGAGGCGGTGCAGCCGGCGGCCCACGCTGCGCATCACCCAGGCCACGGCCGGGAACAGCACGCCGACGAACAGCGTGAGTCGCCAGTTCAGCCACACCAGGTAGCCCAGCAGCGCCAGCAGCGTGAGCGAGTCCTTGAGCAGCGTGAGCACCGAATTGACCAGCTGCTGCGCGCCGCCCTGCACCTCGTAGACCAGGGTGTTGGTGAGGCTGGAGGCCGACTGCTGCGTGAACATCGCCGGCCGTGCATTCAGGATGCGCAGGAACAGCGCCTCGCGCAGCGCCTGCACGCCGCGGTGGGCGGCCCACGACAGCGCGTACTGGGCCACGAAACCGGCCACGCCGCGCACCGCGAAGATGCCCACGATGGCCGCCGGTATCAGCCACAGCGGCAGCTGGCCCTCGGTGAAGCCCTCGTCGAGCAGCGGCTTCATCGTGGCGGGGATCAGCGGCTCGGTGGCCGCGCCGATCAGCGAGCCGATGACGGCCACCAGGATGCCCAGCCGGCCCTCGCGGAAGTACGGGGCGATGCGGGCAAAGCGCTGCAGCAGGGTGGGGGCGGGGGGTGTGGGCGACGTGGAAGACGACATGGGCGAGGGCCGGCCGGCGGCGGCCGGGAGGCGCGATTATCCGGCCGGCGCGTGATGGACCTGTCTTGCCACGGTGGCTGTATGGAAATACAGTATCGCCGTGAACCTGACCCTGCCCCTGTTCGACGATCTCGGCGGCCCTGCCGTTCAGCCTGCGCTGCCCGGTGCGGCCGGGGTGGCGCCGGCTGGCGGGCCGGCCGGGCCGGCAGACCTTGCCGACACGGCGGGCGGCGATGCCGGCGGCAAGGCCGATGACAGCGCGGCCA
>CAYPDO010000019.1:16727-21689 GCA_964409495.1 uncultured Bordetella sp. | reverse complement strand
CAACAAGGTGAAGGTGCTGCTGCTGATGGACGTGGGCGGCACGATGGACGAGCACATCCACCGCGTGGAAGAGCTGTTCTCGGCCACCAAGAGCGAGTTCAAGCACCTGGAGTTCTACTACTTCCACAACTGCGTCTATGACTTCATGTGGAAGAACAACCGCCGGCGCTTCAGCGAGAAGACACCCACCTGGGACATCATCCGCAAGTACAACAAGGACTACAAGCTGATCTTCGTGGGCGATGCCACCATGAGCCCCTACGAGATCCTGCAGCCCGGCGGCAGCGTGGAATACAACAACGAGGAGCCGGGCGCCGAGTGGATCCAGCGCCTGACCCACGCCTTTCCCAAGTACGCCTGGATCAACCCCGAGCCGCAGGGCGTCTGGCAGTACCGCCAGAGCATCGCCATCATGCAGCAGCTGACCAACCAGCGCATGTTCCCGCTCTCGCTGGCCGGCCTGGAAGGGGCGATGCGCTTGCTCAGCAAGTGAGCGTGCACCGCCGCCCCGTGCCGGAGCACCGTCCGCAGCCGCTTCCCGCCGCCCCCTGCCACAGGCGCCTGCCCGCGCACGGCGGCCCGGGCCTGGCCTGGCTGGGCGTGCTGCTGCTGCTGCTGCTGCTGTGCCTGGGGGGCTGTGCCTGGCTGCCCCAGCGGCCCGCGACCGGGCCGGCAGACGACGCCGCAGCCGCCGCGCGGGTGGCGGCAGCGCCGGCCAGCAGCGTGCGCGTGCTGATCGACGCGCCCTCGGCGCTGCGCCCTCTGCTGGAGCGCCACCTCGACATCGTGCGCCTGCAGGAGTTGCCCGACGACGAGAGCCTGGGCGCCACCGAGTGGGCACGCCTGATCGCCGCCACGCCGGCCCAGGTGCGCGAGCTGCTGCAGACCGAGGGGCTGTTCGAGCCCACCGTGTCGGTGCAGCGTGCCGATGCCTCGCTGGCCCACGTGCGTGTGCAGGTGCAGCCCGGCCCGCAGGTGCGCATTGCCAGCCTGCGCCTGGACTTCGAGGGCGAGTTCAGCCAGCGCCTGGACGCCGGTGATGCCGAGGCCCGGGCGCTGCGCGAGGCGCTCCAGGCCGCCGGCCGGCCGGCACCCGGTGCGCCTTTTCGCAACCCGGCCTGGGCCGAGCTCAAGCAGGCGCTGGTGGGCCGCTTGCGGGCAGCCGGCTATGCCAGCGCCACGCTCAGCGGCAGCAATGCCGACGTCGACCTCGGCACGCGCCAGGCGCGGCTGTTCATGGTGCTCGACAGCGGCCCGCTGTACCGCGCCGGGCCGGTGCAGGTGCGCGGCCTGCAGGCCCATGATGCGCAGACCGTGGGCCACCTGGCCGGTTTCGGCCCCGGCACGCCGCTCACTGAGGCCCGCCTGCTGGAATACCAGGAGCGCCTGTTGCAGACCGGCCTGTTCGACGCGGTGAGCGTGGGCTTCGATCCCGACCCGGCCGGCGCCGCCGGCGCGCCGGTGCAGGTGCGCGTGACCGAGAAGCCGCTGCAGCAGGCCACCGTGGGCCTGGGCTACAGCGCCAACACCGGGCCGCGGGCCACGCTGGAACACCAGCACCGGCGCCTGCTGGGCCGGCCGCTGACGGTGCACAACAAGCTCGAATGGGGCCGCGACAGCCAGACCTGGAGCGGCGACCTGCTCACCCATCCCGCGCAGGGCTTCTACCGCAACCTGCTGGGTCTGAAGATCGAGCGCGTGCGCAGCAACACCGACATCGTGCTCTCGCAGCGCCTGCGCCTGGGCCGCACGCAGGACACGCCGCGCTTCGAGCGTCTGCTGTTCGCCGAGCTGCTGCGCTCGCGCCAGAGCGACGCGGCCGGCGTGTCCACCGCCGAGGCGCTGTCGGCCAACCTGCACTTCGTCTGGCGCAGGCTCGACAGCCAGACCCTGCCCACGCGCGGCTTCAGCCTGTCGCTGCAGACCGCTGCCGGCCAGGCCCGCGCCGACAGCGGCCACGGCCCGTTCGGCCGCCTGTATGGCCGCCTCACGGCCTACCAGCCGCTGGGCGCGCAGTGGTACGGTCAGGCCCGGGTCGAGGCCGGCCAGGTGATCAAGCGCGAGCAACAGGTGGTGCCCGATGCACTGGGCTTTCGCGCTGGCGGCGACGATTCGGTGCGCGGCTACGGCTACCGCGCGCTGGCACCGGTGGATGCCAGTGGCAACACCATCAGCGGCTCGCTGCTGCTGACCGGCAGCATGGAGCTGGCGCGGCCGGTGTCCGCCGCCCTGCCCTCGGTGTGGGGGGCGGTGTTCGTCGATGCTGGCCGCGCCGTGGACCACTGGCGCGACTACAGCGCCGCCTGGGGCTATGGTGTGGGCGTGCGCTGGCGCAGCCCGATCGGCCCGCTGCGTGCCGACGTGGCCTATGGCCACGAGCTGCGCCGCCTGCGCCTGCACATGTCGGTGGGCATCGCCTTCTGATGCACCCGTGATGGACGAGCCACCCGATCCCGCCCGCCCGCCGGCCGACGCCGAGGCCAAACCGCCGGTGAGTGCGCCGTTGAGTGCGCCAGCCGCAGCCCCGGCAGCCGCCCCGCGGCAGCGCCGCTGGGCCGGCGTGCTGGGCGGCGCGGCCCTGCTGCTGGGGGGCCTGGTGCTGGCCACGGCCTGGTGGTGGCAGCGCCCGGCCAGCCTGCCCTGGCTGCTGGGCCAGGTGCCGGGCCTGCAGGTGCAAGGCGTGCAGGGCACACCGGGCGGCGCCACCTGGCACATCGCCCGGCTCGACTGGACCCTGCCGGCCCAGGCCGGCAGCCTGCACATCGAGGATCTGGTGCTGCGCCGCGAGGCCATCGTCTGGCAGCCGCATGCCCAGGCCCGGCTGGGCATTCGCTTCGGCGAGCTGCAGGCCGCGCTGGTGCATTACCGCAGCGGGCCGCCGTCGGCCAGTCCGGCGCCGCCGGTCGATCTGCACCTGCCGTTCACGCTGCAGGTGGCGCAGCTGCGCATTGGCCGCCTGGTGGTCGACGATCTGCCGCCGCTGCAGCAGGTGCAGGCACGGCTGGATCTGGGCGCCGCGGCCGGTGCGCAGCACCGCGTCGAGGCCTTCAGCGCCATGCTGGACGCGGTGCGCCTGAGCGGCCGCGCGCAGGTCGGCAGCGCCGCGCCGCTGCGCACGCAGCTGCAGCTGGGCGCGCAGGGCACGGCCCGCGCGCCCGACGGCAGCAGCCTGCCCTGGCAGGCCGACGCCAGCGCCCAGGGGCCGCTGGCCCGTCTTGACGTGGCGCTGCAGCTGCAGGGCCAGCCTGGCCCGACAGCGCCACCTTCACCATCACCGTCACCGGCCCCCGCCCGGCCCGGCCGCGCCGGCGCTGCCGCGGCGGCCGCTCCGCCACCGCGGCTGGACGCCCGGGCCACCGTCGCACCCTTTGCCACCTGGCCGCTGGCCGCGCTGCGCCTGCAGACCCAGGCGCTCGATCTCTCGGCACTGTCGCCTCACCTGCCGGTCACGCGCCTGGACGGCGAGGCCACCGTGGCCAGCGACGGCCTCGACCGCCCGGCGCGGCTGCAGCTGCGCCTGGACAACCTGCGCCCGGCCGCCTGGCACCTGGGCGGCCTGCCATTGCGCAGCCTGCAGGCCAGCGCCAGCGCCACGCCGCGCCAGCCCGAGCGCCTGTCGCTCACCCAGCTGTCGCTGCAGCTGGCCGACGCCCAGGGCCCGGCCGGGCAGCTCAGCGGCCAGGGCCATTGGCATGGGGCGCAGGCCGCGCTGGCGCTGCAGCTTGACGGCGTGCAGCCTTCGCGGCTGGACCGCCGCGCGGCCGCGCTGAGCCTGAGCGGGCCGCTGGCCCTCAGCGCCAGCGGCCTGGGCCGCCACGCGGAGGGCCAGCCGGTGCTGGGTTTCAACGCCCGGCTCACCGGGCGGCTGCAGGGCGGCCTGGGGGCGCCGGCTGGCGCGGGCGTGGCCACGGCCCACACGGTGCAGCTGCGCGCCGTGGGCGAGGCCAGCGCGCGCCACCTGCTGCTGCGCGAGGCCGGGCTGCAGGCCGGCGAGGCCAGCGCCCAGGGCACGCTGAACCTGCGTACCGAGCCGCGCGGCTGGCGCGTGCAGGGCCAGGGCCGCTTCGAACGCTTCGATCCGCTGCCCTGGTGGCCTGGCACGCCGGGCACGGTCTGGCAGCGCGGCCCGCACCGCCTGGCCGGCCAGCTTCAGGCCGATATGCTGTGGCGCACGGGCCGCGCAGCCGGTGCCGCCGGTGCCGCGGGCAGATCCGCCCCGGCCGCAGCAGGCGCATCGGCCACACCCGCCAGCGTGCCGGCCACGCTGGCCGACCACCTGGCGGCACTGGAAGGCCATGCCGCACTGACACTGACCGACAGCCTGCTGGCCGGCGTGCCGCTGGCCGGGCAATTGACGCTCGACGGCAGCGCCGCGCGGCCGCAGCTCGAGGCCACGCTGAGCGCTGCCGGCAACCGGCTGGCGCTGCGCTGGCAAAGTGGCGCCACGCCGGCCGATGACCAGGCCAGCCTCGACTGGCAGGGCCCGCAGCTGGCCGCGCTGGCGCCCTGGGGCCAGTGGCTGGCCGAGCTGCAGCCGGCCACGGCCGGCCTGTGGCCGCGCGCCGGCAGCCTGCATGGCACGCTGCGCGCCGAGGGCCGCTGGCCCGCGCTGCGCAGCACCGAGGGCCAGTGGCGCGCCGAGGGCCTGGCCAGCCGCGGCGGCACGCTGCAATCGGGCAGCCTGAGCTGGCGCACCGGCGGCAACGTCGACGCCCCGCTGCTGCTGCAGCTGCAGCTGCGCCAGCTGGCCCTGGGCGCGCAGCGGCTCGAACGCCTGGACGCCCAAGCCGAGGGCAGCCTGCGCGAGCACACGCTGCGCCTGCAGGCCGACAGCCCGGTGCGCCCGCCGGCCTGGACCGAGCCGCTGATCGGCAACGCAGCCACCGGCACGCGGCTTGCGCTGGAATCGCGCGGCCGCTGGCTGGCCGAGCCCGGCGGCGGTGCACGCTGGCAGGCCCAGGC